>NZ_JBNUPG010000011.1:0-45567 GCF_050409545.1 Facklamia sp. P12932
CGGACATGATTGATTCTAAAGCTATTTTCATTGACGGCACCCATGTTAAAGCTTGCGCTAATGGTCGGAAATATACGAACGAAGAAGTACTTATTCAAGCCAAATGGTTGGCGGATGAAATGCTAGAAGCTGTCCAAGAAGATCGTGAGATCCATGGAAAAAAGCCTCTAAAAAATACAGAAAAGGAGTCCTCAAAAAAATCCCAAAAAATCAGTCCGAATGACCCGGAGGCGGGGTGGTTTCATAAAGGAGACCATAAACAAGTTTTTGCCTATAATATTCAAACGGCCTGTGATCGAAATGGATGGGTATTGGGTTACAGCGTTCACTCAGGAAACACTCACGATACACAAGCCTTCCCATCACTATTTGAAAAGATTATTCCTTTTAATCCCGCTTATCTCATTGCGGATGCTGGGTATAAAACACCCACAATCGCCCAATTCCTATTAAAACAAGAAATTACACCGGTGTTTCCTTATACACGGCCAAGACGTAAACCCGAGAATAGAGATATTATTTACGATGAATACTATGACTGTTATTTGGATGAGAATAACGTCGTATATCGTTACACAACGACGAATCGCAAAGGCTACCGCGAGTATAAAGCATGCGGACACGAAAAAAGTAAACGAGTCATTACGCGTCACGTTTGGCAGGAAGCCCTTGAAACATGCGAAGATATTAGGCATTCAGATGGCATGCGGGAACTTTATAGAGAACGAAAAGAATCAGTTGAAAGATTATTTGGCACTGCCAAAGAGCACCATGGCTTTCGATATACCCACTTAATTGGGAAAGCCTTGATGGAATTCAAAGCAGGGCTTACTTTTGCCTGCTTGAACATGAAGAAATTGGCAAACATATTGGAGATGAGAAGCTAAAAAGGCTTCGCTTTTTTTATTTTCATGTGATTTATAACTAAAATAAAGACAACCCCTTATTTGAGATTAACTCACACAGGGTTTGTCTTCAGTCTGCGAACCGAGCTTTTGCTTGGTTCTTTATCTTTTTTCTAGCTTTTAGTTAAGGATTGTTTAGAATAAAGGATATTAAAAGGAATTGGAGATTTTATATGGCAGAGGATAAGTTTAATAAAGAGGACTTCATGGCTCATTATAAAGGGCGAGGCTATTCTTACGAATCCATTCAAACAGAGATAGATAGTGAAAATAACAGTCGGGTTGTCATCAAAGAGCTGGAGGCGCAAGTATCAAAACAAGTTCCGGAATTTTCATCTAAATTACGCCATCGCTTAGTTGAGATGCCGGACGAAATCTATTAAGCTTCTGGAATTCGGATTTTTGGTCATCGAATGAAGAGTTTATTATTTTCGCCAGATGTGGCCCTTATTCGAAACTCAAATGCCCATGCTGTTATGTCAGTTTATCCTTTCACACCACAAATGGCTATTAATCAGTCATTGATTAATGTCTCATCCGTACCAGTTTTTACCGGAGAAGGAGGAGGAACGACCAGTGGCGAGCGCAGTATTCAACTAGCCTTTCAATCTGAGCAAGCGAGAGTCTTTGGAGTAGTCGTTAATTCACCAATGGAAAATGAGCTAATCCGTCAGATTGCCCAGGTGGTTGATGTTCCTGTAGTGGCAACTGTTTCAAGTGAGCATGATGATGATATTGGGAAATTAAATGCAGGGGCTAATATGTTAAATGTTTCTGGAGGTGCTAGAACCGCTCAGTTAGTGGCAGAAATTCGTCAACAAGTGGGTGACGTTGTACCTATCATAGCTACAGGAGGTCCAACAGGCCCCAGCATCTTAGAGACTCTTGAAGTAGGTGCTAATACCATTACCTATAACCCACCTGCTTCTGCAGATATCTTCGCTGAATTGATGGCTAAATATCGTAAAAAAAAATAAAATAAGACGGGATATAAAAACTAAGCAGAAAGATGGTATAATAAATTTAAAATAAGTATAAGGGAGTTCAATATGTTTTCTAAAAAAGATCAAATTGCTGTAAATACGATTCGTGCTTTAAGTGTTGACCAAATAGAAGCGGCCAACTCAGGACATCCAGGATTACCACTTGGAGCAGCGCCAATGGCCTATGCTTTGTGGTCGAGTCATTTGAATATTAATCCTAAAGATAGTCAATGGATTAATAGAGACCGTTTTGTGCTATCTGCTGGACATGGTTCAGCCATGCTATATAGTCTATTACATTTATCTGGCTTCAAAGTTACAATGGAAGATTTAAAACAATTCCGTCAATTAGGTTCTATAACACCAGGGCATCCTGAATATCGTCATACTGATGGAGTTGAAGCGACTACGGGACCGCTTGGTCAAGGAATTGCGCAAGCAGTTGGTATGGCTATGGCAGAACAACATACGGCTGCTTTATATAATACGGACCAACATCAAGTTATTAATCATTACACCTATGTATTAGTGGGTGATGGCGACTTAATGGAAGGTATTTCTTATGAAGCTTGTTCTTATGCTGGCCGTCAAAAATTAGGCAAATTAGTGGTTCTCTATGATTCAAACGATATTTCTTTAGATGGTGACTTAGACTTATCATTTGTGGAAGATATTAAAAAACGTTTTGAGAGTCAAAATTGGCATTATCAAAGAGTAGAAGATGGTAATGACCTAGAGGCTATTTCTCAAGCAATCGAAGTTGCTAAAGAAGTAAGCGACCAACCTTCAATTATTGAAGTAAAAACAGTGATTGGTTTTGGATCACCGAATGAGGGAACTTCTAAAGTTCACGGAGCGCCATTGGGAGCAGACGCTTGGTCACAAACTAAAGCTAAATATGGATATGATTATCCAGCCTTTACTGTGCCCGAAGAGACTAAATCTGTTTTTAATGAAAAAATAGTGGAACGTGGAAAAAAAGCTCAAGATGAATGGCAAAATTTATTTGAACAATATCAAGAAGCTAATCCTGAATTAGCAAAAGAATTAAAAGCAGCTTTTGCAAATGAATTACCTGAAGATTATGCAGCTGACCTTAAATTTCTCGATGTGAATGCTAAAGCTGAAGCGACAAGAAGCTCTTCTGGAACAGCCATTCAAGGCCTAAAAGCTAGAGTTTCATATTTATGGGGAGGCTCTGCTGACCTTTCTGGTTCAAACAAGACCATGATTAAAGAGACAGAAGACTTTATGCCAGGAAGTCGACAAGGACAAAACATTTGGTTTGGTGTTAGAGAATTTGCCATGGCTGCCATGATGAATGGAGCTGCTTTGCATGGTGGAAATAAAATTTATGGTGGGACATTCTTTGTATTCTCAGATTACTTAAAAGCGGCCATTCGTTTGTCAGCTTTATCTCAATTACCCGTTACTTATGTTTTAACACATGATTCAGTTGCTGTAGGTGAAGATGGTCCAACACATGAACCGATTGAACATTTAGCAGCTTTTCGTGCCATGCCAAATCTTAATGTCATCCGACCGGCAGATGCAAACGAGACAATGGTGGCTTGGAAGATTGCCGTGGAATCTCAAACAACCCCTACTTTATTAGTTCTTAGCCGTCAAAACTTACCGGTTATCAACAACTCTAATGAATTAGCAGAAGAAGGTGTTCGTAAAGGTGCTTATATCATCTCACCTGCCAAGGAAGACGCACAAGGTGTTTTAATTGCTACAGGATCTGAAGTTTCAGTAGCTATTGAAACTCAAGCACTATTGGCTGAAAACGAAGTTTATGTAAATGTTATTTCGATGCCTGCTCAAAATATTTTTGATCAACAAAGTGACGAGTATAAAGAAATGATACTACCTAAACAGCTTGACAAACGAGCTTCTATAGAGATGGGATCTAGCTTTGGATGGCATAAATATATTGGTATGGATGGCTTAACCATTAGTATTGATGAATTTGGTACCTCAGCTCCAGGCCACCAAGCCATTGAACACTTTGGTTTTTCAGCAGAAAAAATCGCTCAAGCTTATCTTAAACACTTTGAATTATAAAATTAAAAGGGGGAGAAGGTATGGGGAAAAGAACAAATGAGACAAAGCCTCTAATTGTTCGTTTATTAATTATCGCAGCCTTAACTATTCTCCAGATTATATGGATAGTTGTATTGGTCAAAGATCTAGTTGCCTATTCTGTTTGGCTAAACCTCTTTATGACTATTGTATCTTTTGGGATCATCATTTATTTGCTAGATAAGAACGAAAGTCCTGCTTATCGCTTATCATGGATTGTGTTATTAGCAGTTTCACCTATCATAGGCTCTTTGTTTTATCTCTATGCTGGTAACAAACGACCTTTGGCAGATATGACAGAACGACTTAATCGTCAGAATCGCTATCATTTAAGGGACTTAAAAAAGGTGCCCAATGCCTTAGGGTCGCTAGCACAAGATAATCCACGGATTGCAGGCATTGCAAAGTATGTCAATGATTACGCAAAAATGCCTGTTTCTGCGGGGGTAGACGTTAAGTATTTTGCGAATGGCGAATCAATGATGGAACCACTTATTCAAGACCTAGAGTCAGCACACTCACATATTTTTCTTGAATTCTTCATTATTGAACAAGGTCAAATGTTTGATCAAATCTTTGACGTGCTTAAAAGAAAAGCTCAAGAAGGTGTAGAAGTACGTTTAATATATGATGATTTCGGTTGTCTTTTAAGACTTCCTAAAGACTTTGTCGAACAAATGGAGGCATTTAATATTAAGGCCCTTAAATTTAACCCAGTGCGGCCAATTGTTTCTCTTGTTTACAATACTCGAGATCACCGCAAGTATATTGTTATCGATGATAAGATTGCTTATACAGGGGGTCTAAACATTGCAGATGAGTATATTAATGCGGTGGAGCGATTTGGCTATTGGAAAGACACTATGATTCGTATTAAAGGTGCTGCTGTATGGAACATCTCACAAATGTTTTTAACTATGTGGAATGCCTACGTAACTGAAGATTCAGATGACAAAAAATTTACTGACCAAGCCAGTTTAGATGAAAGTTTAAGTATTATCGAAGGTAATGAGTCCAGCGGCTATGTCCAACCCTTTAGTGATACACCTTTAGATAGTGAAGTAATAGGTGAAAATGTCTATCGTGAGATTCTCAACACCGCAGAGCGTTATGTTTATATTTTTACTCCCTATTTAATTATTTCCTATGAGTTACAAACGGCTATGACTTTAGCAGCTAAAAGGGGTGTGGACGTGCGCTTGATGACACCAGGAATTCCTGATAAAAAATTAGTTTATCGAATTACTAGGTCTTTCTATCGTCCTTTGATAGAAGGTGGAGTAAAAATTTATGAATATACTCCCGGTTTTCTACATGCTAAGTCATTCGTTTCAGATGATCGGTTGGCGATAGTCGGTACCCTTAATTTAGATTATCGTTCACTATATCTTCATTTTGAAACGGCTACCTTGCTATACTATCATCCAGAAATAAAAGCGATTAAAGATGACTTTATTCAGGCACAGAGTGTGGCTGAATTAATTCGGATGAAGCACCTAAGACGTTCGATTGCTGGAAGGATTATCGACGCATTGTTGAGATTGTTAGCTCCATTCGTCTAGTATTAAGGAGGCCGAAAATGAGGTGGGAAGATTTAAGACGAAGTAAAAATGTTGAAGACCGTCGAAGCCAAGGCGGAAGTTCTTTTGGCGGAGGAATGGGCTCAGGCCGTTCGGGTGGTATGAGTGGTAATCTCCTAATGATGTTATTGATGTCAAAAGGGAAATTTAAATGGATTTTGATAGGAATCTTGCTTATTTCCTTTTTTACAGGAGGATCTTCTTTGTTAGGAGGCGGGCAACCAACGAATCACAACTACGGTGATTCAGGTGTCGTTTTTGAAGATGCTAGTGAAAAGTCCGACTCTAACAATCAAATAACTGATGAAGAAGGAGAGTTTCTTTCAGTAGTATTAGCTAATACCGAAGATTTTTGGACTGAAAAGTTCGCTGAATATGATTTAACTTATAAAAGACCAAAATTAGTCCTTTACACAGAAGGAACAAATACTGGTGGATGTGGATTTGGCCAAAGTTCTGCAGGCCCCTTCTACTGTCCAGGTGACCAAGCTATCTATATAGATGTTAGTTTTTATCGTGAATTAGCTAATAAATATGGCGCTCCAGGAGACTTTGCGATGGCTTATGTTCTGGCTCATGAAGTGGGGCATCATGTCCAACAACAGCTAGGGACAATGGATGATTATCAGAAACTGGCTCAACAAAATCCAGGCGTTAAGAATGAATTAACGGTTCGCTTAGAATTGCAAGCAGATTATTATGCAGGAGCTTGGGCACGCTATGCTGATGAGCAAGGTATCTTAGATGAAGGAGACATTGAAGAAGCACTTCAAGCAGCCTTTTCAGTAGGGGATGATACTTTACAAAAAGAAACGATGGGGTATGTAGTTCCTGATTCCTTTACTCATGGAACATCTAAGCAAAGACAAGAATGGTTTGCTAGAGGCTATAAATATGCTGGTGATTTCCAAGAAGCAGATACCTTTAATGGTGATATTTAACAAAAAAGAACGCTTTATGAATTTTCATAAAGCGTTCTTTTTGTTCTAAAGCTTTTCTCTAAAGCTTTTCAAGCAATTTGTTGATAAATTTAAAGGTTCTTTCAGTTGAAGAAATCGAAAGTCTTTCATTAGGGCTATGCACGTCTTTCATCGTAGGGCCTACTGCAATCATTTCCATTTCAGGGAAAGTATCTGTAAAAACAGCCGGTTCAAGAGCAGCATGGACAACCTCAACTTTCATTTCTTTATTAAAAGTCTCTTTAAATGCTTCTAGGGCAGTCTCTCTTAGACTAGACTCTTTTGCAAATTCCCAAGCTTGATAATAATCTGCTTCAATCACATCAAATCCATTTTTTTGATAGATTTTTGTCACATTTTCAGTATGTTTATCAAAAGATTCAGGATTCGAACTTCTAAGGGAAATAGTGACTTTTAATTGACGATCTTGAATATCAAAGATAGCGAGATTGTTAGAACACTCAACAATATCAGGATATTCTTCCATCATACTATAGACACCGTGTGGGACTTCAGCGATAAATTGCTCAATATTTTCTTGGCTTTGTGCCGATAAGACCTCATCTATATTATCAATTTTTTTAATGGTTACTTGCATGTCTTTATCAAGAGGATATTTAGCGATTAAGTTTGTAAAATCAATGGAATAATCTTCTTCATCTGATGCAAATACTACTCTTGCATCGCGGGGTATCGCGTTATGTTTTGATCCGCCGACAATCGACACTAATTCATAGTCGGACACCTCTTTAATTAAGTTCATAGCCTGTAAGGCAAATTTAATGGAGTTTCCTCTTTTTTGGTGGATTTCCATTCCTGAATGTCCACCTAACATATTATTAATAGTTAATTCAAAAGTGTTTTTTAACTGGCGAGCTTGATATTTAAGTTTTTGCTTACCAATAAGGTTATGGCCACCAGAACAACCGGCCAGTAAGATGCCTTCTTCTTCTGCATCAATGTTAATTAATTTTTTGCCACGAATATTTTCTTTTTTTACAGCTCGTGCACCAGACATGGTGGTTTCCTCATCCGTAGTAACCAGCAATTCAAGAGCAGGGTGTTTAGCTTCTTTGTCTTCAATGATTGCTAGACCCATAGCTACTGCAATTCCATCATCTGCTCCTAAGGTTGTCCCTTTGGTTTTAACCCAATCCCCTTCTACTGCCAATGGAATAGGGTCTTTGGCAAAGTCGTGTTTTATGCCTTCTGCCTTTTCAGCCACCATATCCATATGTCCTTGAATGATGATTGGTTCATGATCCATATAGTCGGGATGGGCTGGCTTTCTAATAATAATATTATTAGCTTCATCTTGAATAGTTTCATAACCCAATTCTTTTCCTAAATGATACAGGTAGTCGCTAACTGCTTGTTCATTACCAGATTCTCTAGGTATTTTGGTTAACTCTTCAAAGTAGTGGAAGACTCGATTAGGTTGTAGATTTTCTAACAATTTAATTTCTCCTTTCATCTTAAGCGTCGACAAAATCAAACGCTATCAAATGGCTTCTAAGTTGATTATAAAACTAAAAAAAAGCAGATACAAAGGTTTTCAAAATTATTTTTAAAATTTTAGTCTTTTTAAATAATTTAAGCACATTAAATTGTGCTAGTACAAGAATTATGATTAGACGAAATTCTAAGCATTAGCTATAATAGAGAGAGAATGATAAAAGTCAGAAAGAAGGTGATTAGATGTCAGAAGAAGTAAAAATTTTTCGATCGCTTACACAAGAAGAAGTCACACAAAATCCATTACTTTTAGAAATTTTAGACTTAAATGGCGAACAGCTAACCTATTATTTTGAAGAAAAGTTTTTGGATAATCCGTTTATAGAGTTTGAATACCCTATTGAGCATAAGGTTTCCCAGATTTTACAAGAAAGAAGGCCTGCAGCTGATCCAGATATTGATATTCAAAGTCCAAGCTCTCCTCAAACATTAGAAACCTTCCTTTTCGAGCAGATTATGTTATATAGGCAAACACCGATTAGAGATGCTATGGTGCAAATGGTTCCCTTTTTAGATGAACGTGGCTATTTACCTTATAAATATGGAGAACTTGCAAAAAAACTACAAATAGACCCTATGATTGCCTTAGATGCCATTACTCTTTTTCAACAATTAGAGCCGACTGGGATTGGGGCTTATGATTTGAAAGAATGTCTAATGTTGCAAACAGACCAAGACCAACATTCGCCAAATCATGCCTATTTTTTATTAGAAAATTATTTTGCTGAATTATTAGAAGAAGATTATGCAGAGATTATGGAGCGTACAAACTTAACGCTAGCTGAAATCCAACAAATTGTTAATTATTACCATACATTGCGGACACGCCCATCTTCATTATATGAACGAATTGAGCGAATTAATTTGATTCCAGATGTTGAACTGCAACTCATGGGAGAAGAAATACAAATTCACATTAACCGTCAGTATTATCCACGGCTAATTTTTGATCAAGATTATTATGATGAAATGGAAGCTAAAAATAATACTGAGCTTCAAGAATATATCCAACCGCATAAGGAATTCTACCAGCAAATGTTATCAAGTATTCGCTCTAGAGAGAAATTGTTAATTGCAGTGACTAAGATTATCGTTCAATCTCAGCTGCAATATCTCAAAGGAGAAGACAAAAGCCCAACGCCTTTATTAATTAAAGACATTGCTCATCAGCTGCGCTTATCTGAGTCTATTGTCAGTCGCATCATTATCAATAAGAACCTCGCTTATGGAGAGAATGTGTCTCCACTTTCGGATTTTATTAATGTTTCAGCAAAAGTCGGACGTAGTGGGTTGTCTGCTCTAAATATTCAAGCTTTTATTCAAGATGTTATAACAAAGCATGGCCAAGATGTTTCTGATCAAGAAATTATCGATCAACTGGCAGATAAAAAAATCATTATCAGTCATCGTTTAGTAGAGCGCTATCGTCAAAATATTCTAAAAAAGCAAGCAAAAGGATAAAGCATAAAGTCCCAGCCATTTAACAAATGGCTGGGACTTTATGCTTATTGCTGATAGAAAAAGAGTGAGTGTGTTGAATTGACTAGATGCATAGGAATAAGTTCCTTTGTTTGAGGACGATAATAAGCTAATAGCACTAATCGGTTTCCTACTTGTGTTAAAGCGTGGTTTATTAAACGTGTATCGTTATCACTGGCAATCTTTTCGGCTTCTTGGTAAGTTAAGGGTACGATGATGCGAGGAATAAAGATTGTTTCTCCATTGATTTGGAATTGGCTTTGATCAATAGAAACATCTAGTTGGCTTAAATCTTCCTCCGAATTAATTTGTGAAAGGATTTGATTTAAATCCTTACTTGCTACTTTATTTTTATTAACTTGTTGCTCTTGATTTGTAAAATTATTTAGATAATAGCTTTCCATGGCTTGATTAATATCTTGAGGCACTTCATCTGGAAGTGTCAAATTAGGGAAATCAGAAGAAACGCTTAGTTTCTCTTTTAAAAAGCGAGGGGCTGTATTGCTCTGTTTATTTTTTTCTGTTTGCTCCTTTTGGCTATCTTCTGATTCAAGGTTTTCAGTTGTTTGACTAGTTATTTGGTCTTGGGAGACAGCAGCCAATTCTGATTGTTCATTTTTCTCATTAGCGGTTGGTTCTTGAAAGTATTGGAAAATCTGACAGGCAGATAATAAAAGAGATGCAATCATAAGGCTAAGTATTTTTTTCATGAAATCATTCCTTTTTGTTTCGTTCCATCAGTGTATCAGAAAAATATGGATATTAGGTAACAAGTTGATAACAAATTACTAAATTAAATCCTAAAAAGAGTGTGACAACTTGGTCAAACAATGATAAAATCGATTAGAAATGTAAGGACTTTTAATGCATTCCAGCGAGGATGCCAAAGTCTACTGAGTATTTTAAGTCCTTATTTTCAAATAAAGGGCTCTTTTTTATGCCTTCATATAAGGAGATTAAAATGGAAAATTCAAAAGATAAAATGACGCTATTGCTGCAACCTCACGAAAAGCCGGAGTTTACCAAAGGATTATTATTAAGTTTTCAACATGTTTTTGCTATGTTTGGAGCAACGATCTTAGTTCCCTTAATTTTAGGGCTATCTGTTTCAACTGCTTTGTTAGCAAGTGGGATAGGAACATTGATTTACCTTACTATAACAAAAGGGGAGGTGCCAGTTTATTTGGGATCCTCTTTTGCTTATATTGCTGCCATGGCTTTAGCAATGGAACAACTAGATGGGGATGTTTCTGCAGCGCAAACTGGAATCATGATGGTCGGTTTATTTTACGTTGTGATTGCTGGAGTAATCAAGTATACCGGCACCGATTGGTTGAATAAAATATTACCACCGATTGTTATTGGGCCGATGATTATTGTTATCGGTTTAGGATTAGCTTCTTCTGCAGTAAATAATGCTGGCTTTGTATCGGGTGGGGATTGGCGAAACATTTTCGTTTCAGTAGGAACGCTACTCATTTCAGTTTACATGCAGATATTTGGTAAAGGCTTCTTTAAAGTAATTCCATTCTTAATCGCTATTATTGGCGGCTATCTTCTTTCGTTAATGGTTGGAATCGTTGATTATACTCCCGTAATAGAAGCTAGTTGGATTCGTTTGCCGGATTTATCCCTTCCATTTGCTACACCTGTTGCAAATTGGCAACAATATAAGTTTTATTTTGGACCAGAAGCCTGGGCGATTTTACCAATTGCTTTGGTTACCATTGCTGAGCATACAGGTGATCATGTGGTTCTTAGTGAAATTTGTGATCGTAATTTTTTATCAAAGCCAGGATTACACCGAACTTTAGCAGGAGATGGGTTAGCTACTTTCGTTTCAGCTTTAATTGGTGGTCCTGCAAACACGACTTATGGTGAAAACTCTGGTGTGATTGCTTTAACAAGAATTGCATCTGTTAGTGTCATTAGAAATGCAGCTTTTCTAGCTATTTTGATATCTTTCTTTGGCAAATTTAATGCTTTAGTGGCATCAATACCTTCCGCAGTATTGGGAGGAATGTCGATTCTATTGTATGGTGTGATTGCTAGTAATGGTCTGAAGGTATTAATAAAAGATCACACTGACTTTTCACAATCTAGAAATTTAATTATTGCTTCAGCTATGTTGGTTATCGGATTGGGGGGAGCTGTTTTAGATTTGGGAGGCTCATTTGTTGTTTCCGGAACAGCCTTAAGTGCACTGGTAGGAATTACTTTGAATGCTATGTTACCTGAATTAAAATAAAAAATAATTAAGCATTTAGAATTTTGATGTGAACCCATAAACACGAACAATAATATTAAAATTAATTATGCGGCCTGCAACCTATATTCAATAGGTGAAAGGCCGTTTAATTTTTCTTTTAGCCTATGATGGTTATACCAATAAATAGATCTTTTTATTTCTTCAGCTAATTCATCTATACTATCATACTTAATCGCATAAAATATTTCTTGTTTTAGAAGCCCAAAGAAGTTTTCCATAGGCGAATTGTCTAGACAATTAGCTCGTCTTGACATACTTTGTTTTATAGTGTTATCTTCAAGGATTTTTACCCATGACTTAGGTTGATAATGAAATCCTTGATCTGTATGAACTATTAAATGGTGATCTTGTGGAAGTTTCTTTACAGCATCTTCTAAGGACTTATTGGTAAAATATACAGTAGGTGATATATTTAAATGATATGATATTATTTCACAGTTAAATAAATCCATTATTGGTGATAGTTATAACCT
Source organism: Facklamia sp. P12932 (assembly GCF_050409545.1). NCBI lineage: Bacteria > Bacillati > Bacillota > Bacilli > Lactobacillales > Aerococcaceae > Facklamia > Facklamia sp. P12932. The sequence goes on from NZ_JBNUPG010000011.1 coordinate 12,249, forward strand.
GTTTTCAGAAGATTTAACTTTAAGTTTTGTTATATCACTCACCCATACTTCATTAGCTTTTTCTACTTTGAAGTTTCTATTTAATTTGTTATCTGCTATCCTACCTATTTCTCCTCTATATGAGCTATATTTCATTGTTCTTATGTGGAAATTTTTACATAGAAGTTTACTAACTTTCATGATTCTTAATACTCTTTTATGGTTAACTCTATCTCGCTTTTCTTTCCATTCGTAGAAAGACGTTCTTGGTAGTTTTGCTATATCAAGCCATATTTTTAACTTAATATCCGGTTTAACTAGCCTATTTCAAGTACTATTTTTGTCTTTTTTTGTTTGAGATTTTTTCTTTTGAATTAAGTCATCTAACTTTTTTAGATAGAGTATTTCTGCTTCAAGATATTCATTTCTTTGCCTTAGCTCTATTAATTCTTCTCTTTGATTTTTTTAACTTCTTAATTTCATTTGATTTATCGGTGTTTTTAGACATAGTCGTATCCCCATTCTTTATAGGTCTTCCTTCATTAGCATTGAATCTTTCAAAACCTTCTTGTTTATATTTTCTTTTCCAATTAGCAATTATTGAAGGATTATTAATTTTAAAGTACTCTGCTGCTTCTCTATAGGATAGTTCATTGTATTGCCTATATTTTATTACAGATTTTTTAATTCTCCGCTGTATTTAGTTTTAGACATAGATTTTCTAAGTCCATTTTCTCCATACATTTTATCTTGTCTTATCCAATTAGAAACGTTTGAAGCTTTGACTCCAGACCTTCTTGAAAGAAATTTTCTTTCATATCCTTCTTCGATTTCTCTTACTAACTATAATATAAATTCAAAATTATATTTTGCCATACACCCCCCCTAAATCCTTGTTCGGGTTTAAGGAGTCAGTACATTTCTAAATGTTTTTTAATTTAAGTATCAGGACTGGGAAATTTTCATCTAAAAGTTACTAAAATAGAAAACCAAAGGAAGTTTTGATAGAATACTGTTTATAGTGTTTGAACTTTAAAGGAGGAATTCAATGTACCCCTACGGTTTTTATTTTGATTCAACATATATTTTAATACTAATAGGTATGGCTATTGTAATGTATGCTCAATGGAAGGTTAAATCAACCTTTGCTAAATACAGCGAATTAATGAGTGAGCGTAATATAAGTGGACAAGAAGCCGCGGAATTAATTCTGCAAGCAAATCAAATTCAAGATGTGAGAGTTGAAAGAGTAGCTGGGAACTTAACAGACCACTACAGTCCCAAAGAGAAAATCTTAAGATTATCGGAAGCTACTTATAGCAACAGCTCTGTAGCAGCGGTAGCAGTTGCAGCTCACGAGTGTGGTCATGCCGTGCAAGATGCTAAGAACTACCAATTTCTAAAATTAAGATCAGCTTTAGTTCCCGTATCACAATTTGGCTCAATGATTGGTATGCCAATTATCATTTTGGGTTTTCTTTTCCAAATGATGGGATTGGTAACAATTGGTATCATTGCACTATCAACGGCTTTATTATTTCAAATAGTAACTTTACCAGTTGAACTAGATGCAAGTAAACGGGCTTTAATTTCTTTGGAACAGCTAGATATCTTCACTCAAGGGGAGTTGCCCGCTGCTCGTAAAGTTTTGAATGCAGCAGCCCTTACTTATATAGCGGCTACTTTTTCAACGGCTTTACAAATTTTAAGGTTAATAATTTTATCTAATCGCTCGCGTAGGAATTAAGGCATAGATGGAGGCGAATTATGGATTTATGGAAGAAATTTAAGACTAGTCCTTTAAATCTTAACTTAGCACTTGATCTATTAAGGCAAGCAGATCAGGAAGTGGAAAAGATGGAGCCCATTCGCATTTTACTCGCTGGTAAAACGGGATCGGGAAAATCCACTCTTGTGAACGCTCTTTTTAGAGAAAATATTGCTTCAACAGGAGTAGGTCTTCCAGTGACTCAAAAGGTCCAGAAAATAACTAAAAAAGGCTTACCACTAGTTATCTATGATACTAAAGGATTAGAGTTACATTCAAAGTCGCAAGATGAAAGTATCCAACACTTACTTCATTTAGTAAAAGACGCTAAAAAAGGCGATGCGGTAGAGCCTATTCACTTGGTTTACTATTGTATCAATGCGACGATGGCAAGAATTGAACCGCAAGAAATTACCCTAATTGCAATGCTGGCTCAAGAACTGCCGGTTATTGTGGTCTTAACACAAGCAATTGGTGAGGATATTAAAGGCTTTAAAGATTCTGTTAAAAAAGCAGTCCCTCAAGTCCAAGGGGTTATTCCTGTTTTAGCCAAAGACTTTGAATTAGCAGGTGGCCAAAAAATTAAAGCTTATGGCTTAGAAGAGTTGACTAAACATAGTTATGAGTTTGTTCCGGAAGAGGTAGAGAAGGCTTTTATTAATGCCCAACGAGTAGACTTGGCTTTAAAAATAGCTCAATCTAGAAGTTGGGCAAACAAGTATATGAAAACAACTTTTGGAATTGGTCTAACCCCCTTACCGATTGCTGACTCAGCTCTTTTAGTTCCTATCCAAATTACAATGCTAGCTCACATTACTAGTATATTCGGCTTGTCTATCGATAAAAAACAAATTGTTAGTATGATGGCTGGGGTAGGAGGGACAGGTTTAGCGAGTATGGTGGGTAAATACCTAGCTTCGTCAGCTGCTAAATGGGTGCCAGGAGTGGGATCAGTTACAGGAGGAATGGTTAATGGTTTTACTGCCTCAACTGTTACTCTAGCATTAGCTTATTCATACATTGAAATACTAAAGCAGATAACGCTTGCAGAGAATCAAGGGAAAAAGTTATTACCTAAGGAGATAACAGCTTTGATGCGCAAGACATTTGGTCAGGAGCTCGAAACAATCAGTCATCGATTTCCCGACAAGGTCAAAGATTCATTGCCAGAATGGATGACTAACAGTTTAGATCAATACGAGTAATATCAATTTAGCGGTTTGCCTTCTTAATAGAGGACTTACCGCTTTTTTAGTGAATTATATCTTAAAATTTACCTTGACAAACTTCTAGTAGGAAGATACTATACATAAAGATATATGTAACTATTACTATTTAAACGGAGGGTAAAATAATATGAATAAACTAATGAAAATAATAGCTACTATCTTTTTAAGTCTAGCGATGGTAGGTCATACAACTTTTAAAATTGTTTCTGCACAAGACAGGCCAAAAGTTATGGCCACTTTTTATCCAGTGTACTTTTTGGCTTCAGAAATAGCAGGAGATAAAATGGAGGTTTCTATGCTACTAGATGCCAATCAAGATGCTCACGCTTATGAAGCAAGTGCACAAGCTGCAATTAAAGTTCAAGAAAGTGATCTATTTATTTATCAAGATGATGAAATGGAATTTTTTATAAAGGATTTAATGTCTTTAGTTGATTTAGATACTACCAAAGTTTTAGAATCAACCGACGGCATTGATTTGTTATCCGGTGATGGTGAAGAGCACGATCATGAAGGTGAAGAGCACGATCATGAAGGTGAAGAGCACGATCATGAAGGTGAAGAGCATGGTCACGAAGGACACGTTCATGAATTTGACCCTCATACCTGGTTAGACCCAATGGTTTATAGTCAACAAGCCAAAAACATTAAAGAGGCAATGATAGAAATAGATCCTGATAATCAGAAGGTCTATGAAGAGAACTGTAAGGCTTTGGTTGAAAAACTTGAAGCATTAAATACAGAATTTCAGACTAAATTAAAAGATTTAGAAAATAAAACCATCGTGGTTCAACATAAAGCTTTTAGCTATTTAGCTCAGGCTTATGGCTTAGAGCAAATTTCAATTGGAGGACTTTCTTCAGATCAAGAACCTTCAGCCAAACAAATTGCTGAAATGCAAAAGCTATTAGCAGAAAAACAAGTGAACAAAATCTATGTTGATCCTGCTATTGATTCTAAGATTGCTCAAACAGTAGCAAGCTCTACTAAAGCAGAATTACTGCCCTTAAGAACTTTGGAATTAGTTTCTGAGGAAGAGGCAGCAGCAGGGGAAAACTATTTTACATTAATGCGTAAAAATCTTGAACAACTACTTCAAAATTAGAAACTAGTGTAAGGAGGCCAAAAATGAAGGTGTTATCCGTTAAAAACTTGTCTTTTTATTATGAAGAAGAAAAAGTTTTGAATAATATCACTTTTGATATCGCATCCGGAGAATTTGTTATTTTAACGGGAGAAAATGGAGCGGCTAAGTCAACGTTAGTTAAAAATATTATCGGTCTGTTAAAGCCAGCAACAGGAGAAATAAGTATTGCCAAAAAAAATAAAGCAGGAGATAAGCTATCGTTGGGTTATGTTGCACAAAACATTTCCGCCTTTAATTCAGGCTTCCCTAGCACGGTTCAGCGCTTTGTAGAGTCGGGTCGTTACAGTCAAAATAGATGGTTTAAATCTTTAGATGCTGAAGATTATGAACACGTTGATCGTGCCCTTGAAGCAGTGGGTATGGCGAATATGCGAGATAAATTAATCGGGCAACTTTCAGGCGGCCAAAAACAGCGGATTATTTTAGCGCGCATTTTTGCATTGGATCCAGATTTATATGTTTTAGATGAACCGACAAACGGTATGGATAGCCAATCACGCCGAAAGTTCTATCAACTTTTGCAACATCTTACCAAGCATCATGGTAAATCCATCATGATGGTGACACATGCTGATGATGAAATTGAAGGCTTCTATGATCGTGAAATTCGCTTAATTAGAGAGGAGGGTTCTCCTTGGAGATGTTTCAGTATGACTTCATCCAACGCGCCTTTATAGCAGGATTAGCCATGTCCTTTATAACACCTATTTTAGGTCTCTTCCTCATTCTCAGAAGGCAATCTTTAATGGCAGATACCTTATCTCATATTTCTTTAGCTGGAGTTGCTTTAGGAATTATACTAGGTATCCAACCTACATACTCGACCATAGTGATTGTTGTGATTGCTTCACTGGGAATTGAGTATCTTAGAACGGTGTATAGACATTTCACTGAAATATCTGTGGCTTTAATGATGTCCACTGGTATGGCTTTAGCCTTGTTTCTTCTAAGCTTTAATTCCAATAGTGGTGTATTTAAAGTAGACCAATATCTGTTTGGATCGATTATCTTAATTCAAGACCAAGAGGTTTATTTATTAATTGGACTAGCGCTGGTGATTTTATGCTTATATCTAATTTTTAGAAAACCACTTTATATTATATCTTTTGATGAAGCTACTGCTAAAACAGCAGGACTGCCGGTTCGTTTTATTTCAACTTGTTTTTCAATTTTAACAGGGGTTGCTATTTCCATTATGATGCCAATTGTTGGTGTTTTATTAGTATCAGCATTAATTGTGATTCCTTCTTCAACAGCTATTAGACTTTCTAGGTCCTTTGAACAAGCAATAGCGATTGGTTTTGTGATAAACATCGTGGGAATTTACTTGGGATTATTCGCTTCCTACAGATTAGACACCCCTCCTGGAGCATCTATTACTTTAATATTTATTTTGATATTCGTTTTAGTAGCTGTTGTTCAAAGCCTACAAAGATACTTACGCAAACATAAGCATTGATAATTTTTAAGAGTTCTAACAGCTGTTAGAACTCTTTTTCGATAGAGATTTTTTGTTGAAAATTCGAACAAATAATGATAAAGTTTGCTTAATGTTTGGAAAAGGAGGCTTTTTATAAATGATAAAAAAATATAAACGAAACCAGCGCTTAATAGCAATTACCCAACAACTAATGAATAATCCCAACCAACTCTTAAACTTACAAGATTTTGCGCATAAATTTCAATGTGCTAAATCATCAATTAGTGAAGATTTGGGAATGGTCAGAGGAGTTTTTGATGAAATGCAACTAGGGCAACTTGAAACATTGACTGGTAAAACAGGAGGTGTTATTTTTCGTCCACATCTGTCGGGAGAGGAAGTTGAAATTATTCAGCGTCAAGTAAAAGAGCGACTCTCTCAAGGTAAGAGAATTCTCCCAGGAAACTATATTTTCGTGAATGACCTACTACAAGATCCGAGTGTTTTAAATCCGATTGCTCAACTTATTGCAGCTAAATATGCAGATAAAGAGATTGATACCATTCTTACCATAGAAGCTAAAGGGATAGGATTAGCAGCGGCAGTAGCATTATATCTAAACAAACCTTATGTTGTGGTACGTCGAGAATCTACCTCTGGAGAAGGATCAACTATTTCGATTAATTATACTTCGGGTTCTACGCAGACTGTTAAGAAAATGGAACTCTCGAAGTCAGCTTTGCAATCGCAAAGTCGTGTATTAATTGTGGATGATTTTCTTCGTAATGGCGGAACATTAACAGGGCTTTTAAATTTAATTGAAGAATTTGATTCGCAAGCAGCTGGAATATGCGTTTTTGCAGAGAATAAGGTAAAAAATCGAATGAGTATTCCAAATTATCACGCTCTTTTTGAAACTCAATTACGTTATAACAATGAGTTAGGTCATTATCAATTGGAAATTGAAGCAGGAAATTTTTTTAATTAGGAAACTGCATAGCCATATGGTCCTTAAATAGATATAATATAAGGGTAAATGTCGCAGATAGAAGGAGTGTGAGTGAATGAAAAGAATGGCGGTTATTTTAGCAGCTGGCAAAGGTACACGCATGAAGTCAGCCTTACCTAAAGTTCTCCATAAAATTAGTGGAATTTCCATGGCAGAACATGTTGTTCGATCAGTCTTGGAAAGTCGTGCCGAGCAGATCGTAACTATTGTTGGTAATGGGGCAGATTTAGTGAAAGAAGAATTAAAAAACCTCACTGATTTTGCTTTTCAATCCGAGCAATTAGGAACAGGTCATGCAGTACTCCAAGCTGAGAATCTTCTGGCAAATGAAAAAGGAAGTACCTTAGTTATATGTGGAGATACACCCTTATTGTCAGGAGAAACATTAACTAAACTCTTTGAGCATCATGAAAGCACAGGTTCAAAAGCAACCGTTTTGACTGCAAGAACCTCAGATCCTACTGGTTATGGTCGAATTGTTCGTGATGATGAAGGCCAAGTTCTTAAAATTGTGGAGCAAAAAGACGCTTCGTCAAAAGAACTTATTATAGATGAGATTAATACAGGGACCTACATTTTTGATAATTTAAGTATGTTTAAAGCTTTGAAATCAGTGAGCAATCGGAATGCCCAGGGCGAGTATTATTTACCAGATATTATTGAAATTCTTCAAAAACAAGGAAAAAAAGTTCATGCTTTTAATATGGATGATTTTGCAGAATCAATTGGAGTGAATGATCGAGTAGCGCTTTCTAAAGCTCAGCAGCTAATGAACCGACGTATCATTACAAATCATATGCGAAATGGCGTGAGCTTTATTAATCCTGAAATGACTTATGTTGAAGCGGATGTAAAAATTGGTGAAGATACGGTGATTGAGGGGGGAGTTCAGCTTAAGGGCGAAACATTTATTGGTAAATCAGTAAGAATTGGTGCCAACAGTGAGATTGTAGATAGCCAAGTAGGGGACTCAGTAATAATTACTCAGTCAGTTATTGAGAAATCAAAGGTTGAAGATAAAGCAAAAATAGGACCTTTTGCGCATTTAAGACCGAATAGCTATTTGGCAGAGGGCGTCCGTATTGGGAATTTTGTTGAAGTTAAAAATTCTCAACTAGGTAAAGATACCAAAGCAGGTCACTTAGCCTATATCGGTGATGCTGAATTAGGAAAAGATGTCAATGTAAGCTGTGGTGTTATTTTTTGTAACTATGATGGTAAAAGAAAATATCGTTCGAAAGTCGGCGATCAAGTATTTCTTGGAAGTAACTCTAATATCGTCTCTCCACTTGAGATTGGGGACCGTGCCTTTATAGCTGCTGGTTCAACTATTATAAAGGATGTTGAAGCGGAAGCCTTAGCTATTTCACGTAGCGAACAGGTTAATAAGTTAGGTTATTGGACTAAATACATCAATAAATAAATTTAAGGAAAGAGGGATTTGGTTGGCAAGTGAACACTATAAGGATCCAAAATTAAAGATCTTTGCATTAAGTTCTAACGAAAAGTTAGCGGCAGCAATTGCAAAAGCTGTTGGAGTAGAATTAGGTGAAATTTCTTTATCTAGGTTTGCTGATGGAGAGATACGTGTAAATATTGATGAATCGACTAGGGGGGCACATGTATATATCGTACAATCGACCTCCTCACCAGTTAATGATAATTTAATGGAATTATTAATTACGATTGATGCTTTGCGTCGCGCATCAGCAAAAACAATCAATGTAGTGCTTCCTTACTATGGTTATGCACGTCAAGACCGTAAAGCACAGTCTCGTGAACCAATTACAGCTAAATTGGTAGCAAATATGTTAGAGCAAGCAGGAGCAGACCGTGTAGTGGCATTGGATTTACACGCTGCCCAAATTCAAGGGTTTTTCGATATACCTGTAGATCATTTATTAGGTGCTCCTTTACTGGCAAATTACTTTATTGATAACAAACTTTTTGGCGATGATGTTGTTGTTGTATCACCTGACCATGGCGGCGTAACTCGTGCACGAAAACTAGCAGAATTTTTAAAGGCACCAATTGCTATTGTTGATAAACGTCGCCCACGTCCTAACGTTGCAGAAGTGATGAGTATTGTTGGAGATGTTAAAGATAAAACAGCAGTGATAATTGATGACATGATTGATACGGCAGGAACAATTACAATCGCTGCTCAAGCTTTGATTGATCGTGGAGCCAAAGAAGTTTATGCCACCTGTACTCACCCGGTTCTTTCTGGGCCAGCTTTAGAAAGATTGCAAACTTCTGTTATCAAGAAGGTAATTGTTACAGACACCATTCTACTGCCTGAAGACAAAAAAATTGATAAAATTGAAATTGTGTCTGTTGCACACTTAATTGCTGAAGCAATTAAACGTATTCACGAGAACCGTTCTGTTTCACCTCTTTTCAATGAAAAATTCACTATCATTGAGTAGACTTTAATTGTAAATTTTTTATTTGAAGCTTAAGCTCGTTCTATCTTTAAATTAGATGGGACGAGCTTAAGTTATTTCAATACAAATATATGAGAGCGTAAAAATTAATCAGACTAAATGTTGATGGTTATTTTTTAAAGAAGTCGGTATAATGAGTAAGAACCAACGGAAAGAAAGAGGTTTTATTATGAACCATCGAAAAGAATGGAATAATTTATTACGCTTTGTTGTAGTTATAATGGGTTCACTGGTATGTCTTTTAGGAATTCTATTATCCTTTTATTTAAAATTTTCAGGCCAAATTCCCTATAGAAATTTTATAGCTTTTGAATCAAGTTATTTCTGGATAGCAATAGGTTTTATTTTGATCAACTTCTTCTTTGGTACCTATATATTTTATAATAAAACTTTAATGGACCTTTTCTACTTTACCATGCTATCTCAATTATTTTTGTCTTTTTTTATGATGGCCGTTACTTATGCTGGGTCTTGGCTAACTTTTCCGCGATCTGTTATTTTACTTAACCTTTTCGTAGGGACAATATTGGTATATTTATTTAATGCTGTAGCTTACATCCTTTATCATCGATTATCTGGCCGTAAACGAGTTTTAGTCGTAGGGGAGAATAAAAAGGCGTTAAATGCAGTGGTTAATTTTGATAGAATGACCAATCGTAGACATGAGGTAACTCATGTAGTCTTGTCAGATTATTACCAGCGTGTGGTTAAATTATCGGATGCGGTCGATATTGTTTACCTTACTGGTTATATCGAAGAAACAGAACGACTAAAAATATACGATTATTTGATGCGGAATAACAAAAAGCTCTTTTTATCGACTAACTTTGCAAATTTAATGATGGTTAATCCAAATATAATGAGCTTTGAAGATGAAAGTTTAATTGAAGTATCTACTTTTTCAATTGCTTTTGAACAAGCTATTATCAAAAGGACGATTGATATTGCTTCTTCTCTTCTTTTATTAATTTTAGCTTCGCCTATCATGTTAATAACAGCCATAGCTGTAAAACTAGACAGTAAGGGACCAATTTTTTATCGTCAAGTTAGAATTACAAAAGGATCTAAACCTTTCAACATTTTAAAATTTCGTTCAATGACTCAAACGGCTGAAGAAAAATCTGGACCCGTATTAGCTAGTTCTAATGATTCACGAGTGACGAGAGTAGGAAAGTTTATTCGCACTACTCGGATTGATGAACTTCCACAATTAATCAATGTGTTAAAAGGTGATATGTCGCTCGTTGGACCGCGACCTGAACGTCCTTTTTTTGTTAATCAATTTAGTCAAGAAAATGCTTATTATGAATTGCGTCATCATGTACGTGCAGGAATCACTGGCTATGCTCAAGTCTATGGAAAATATGCTACAGACTTTAATAATAAATTAAACTTTGATCTGCTCTATATTAAAAATTACTCATTAGCCTTTGATTTTAAATTGTTGTTTCAAACATTAAAAATATTATTTGATAAGGTTTCTTCAAGAGGTTTAGACCAAGAAGATCTCTGCCAACCTTCATGGAAGGATTTTCAATCCAAAATTCATATTTATGAGTAAGCTATTTCTAGATGTTGTTTATTGTTTATGTTAGGCTTTTGCTAGTAAATTATAAGGAGGATATTATGAATAAACGTAATAAGGTAAAAACACTTTTTTTAATGATAATGGTTAATCTGCTGCTAATCCCTCAGTCTTATGTGAGTGCTCAAGAAACAGTTTCAGATGCTTGGCAAGATGTGGCGGTAAAAGCAAACCAACAAGAATTCCAATCCTTTCATATGGAAGGTACAGTAGGTGTGAAAATTTCCTCGCAAAATATGACCAGTGATTTTGGAAACCTAGAAATTGACGCATTAGTAAATGCTCAACCGATCGCTTTACAAATGGTAGCAAAAATTGTTTCTCCATTTGTAGGTTCAGAGGCTGTAGGTTTTGAAAGCTATGCTAAAGAAGGATTTAATTATATTTACAACACTCAATCTAAAGAGTGGAAGACTTCAGAATGGACGGTATCAGAAGAAGATATCTTAGATAGTCTTCAAGCATCCTTTAAAAATGTATCAAATGGCTTAGTAGAAAGCGAAATGACTTCAGAGGCCAAAACATTTATTGATAAATACTTTGAATTTGAAGAAAAAGGTCAAGATTATCTTTTTAAGTTGAAAAAAGATATTAATGGAGCTAGCTTTTACAATGATTTAGATAAGGCAATCGATTTAAAACAGTTGGTTAAGCAATCAGCTAACAAAGCGATTGATCAATCAGAAGATCTGGGACAACCCATCGACCGAGAATATGAAGAATCTCTGGGGGAATTCTTGAATCCTGATATGTTTGAAGATTTCTTTAATATGAATCCACAAATGACTGTTACATATGAGAGTGTGACAGGGCTGATAAAGAACTTTTTCTTTATGATTGACACAGACCCTAAAGTTTTTATCGATTCAGTGAGTCAAACAGACTGGTCTAACTTACCAGAGCTTATAAGTATTTCGGCTAATTTTGACTTTGACCAGTATGGTCAAAGCTTTAATATTCAGGTTCCTTTGGAGGCCATGCAAACTTCTGAAGAAAATACCATAGAAGAGTAATTAGTAAAAACCTTTAGTTGAGCATTCAACTAAAGGCTTTTTTATAATGAGCTTATAACTTATGCACTCTTTTTGAATCAACATTGAGGGCAATAGTATGATACAATAAATAAAATTATTCAGTTGAGGAGATTAAAATGATCTATAAATATTCTGATGACAGCTTAATGACCCACACCGATCTTTATCAAATCAATATGTTGAAAACATATTGGGAAAAAGGGATTGATCGAAAACTGGCTGTTTTTGAAGTCTACTTTCGCAAAAACCCTTTTAACAATGGCTACGCTATTTTTGCTGGTTTAGAAAGAGTTGTTCACTATTTGAATCAATTTCATTTCTCAGCGACTGACTTGGATTATCTAAGAAGCTTAGAAATATACCCCGAAACATTTATTCAATACTTGGCAGATATGAAACTAGAGTTATCTGTTAGGTCTATGCAAGAAGGCGAGCTTTGTTATGCAACCGAACCTTTGATGCAAGTTGAAGGACCACTTGGTCAGTGCCAATTAGTTGAAACAGCTATTTTAAATATAATAAATTTCCAAACTTTAATTGCCACAAAGGCATCACGTATTCGTTCGGTAGTGGGTGAAGGGGATAAAATTTCTGAATTTGGTGCTAGAAGAGCGCAAGAAATGGATGCGGCTATTTGGGGAACGCGTGCAGCCTTTATTGGAGGCTTTGATTCAACTTCAAACGTTAGGGCTGGGAAATTATTTGGTATTCCTGTTTCTGGTACTCACGCTCATTCTTTGGTACAAGCTTACCGAGATGAGTATCAAGCTTTTAGAGCTTATGCTGAAACGCATCGTGATGTCGTCTTCTTAGTAGATACTTATGACACATTACGTTCAGGCATACCTATCGCTATAAAAGTAGCTAAAGAAATGGGTGACAAAATCAATTTTATCGGTGTTCGAATTGATTCGGGAGATATGGCTTACCAATCAAAAAAAATTCGTGAGCAATTGGACGAAGCAGGTTTCACCGAAGCGCGCATAATAGCTTCCAATGATTTGGATGAAAAAACCATTTTAAACTTACGAATGCAGGGTGCAAAAATCAACGATTGGGGTATTGGAACTAAAATAATAACTTCTTATGATCAGCCTGCTCTAGGTGCTGTTTATAAATTAGTTGGAATCGAAGATGACAAAGGTGAGATTGTACCGACAATTAAAATTTCTTCCAATACAGAAAAAATCACTACACCCGGTATGAAACAAGTTTGGCGAATTACTCGAAAAAAAGATGGCAAGGTGGAAGGTGACTATATTGCTTTAATAGATGAAAGGCCCGATCTTTTAGAGGAACTTTTCATGTTCCATCCAGTTCATACCTATATCAATAAAACTGTTAAGGACTTTGAAGCGCGTCCACTTTTAATAGATATATACAAAGAGGGTCAGCAAGTATATGATTTACCAGATATATTAACTATTAAAGATTATTCAGAGGATAAGATTAACTGCTTATGGGAAGAGCATAAGCGCATTTTAAATCCACAAGTTTATCCAGTTGATTTATCGCAAAAATTATACGATTTGAAAATGGATAGTATACAAGAGGTTCGCGACCAAGTTGATTTAAGAGTTGAGGCGTTTCAAACAGATCAATTCTGATAAGGAGAATAATATGAGACAATTGCAAAAAGAAATCATAGGGAATTTAAAAGTTTCACCAAGGATTGAACCAGAAGCTGAAATTCGGCGATCTATTAACTTTTTGAAAGATTATCTCTATCAAAATGCAGGTTTAAAGTCATTGGTATTAGGTATTAGTGGAGGACAAGATTCCACTTTAGCAGGGAAATTATCGCAAATGGCTATTGAAGAAATCCGAACTGAAACAAACGATAACCAGTATCAATTTATTGCTATACGACTTCCTTATGCTGTCCAAAATGATGAAGAAGATGCACTAAAGGCTCTAGATTTTATTGCACCAGACCGAATTTTAAATCTAAATATTGAAGAGGCGACTTTAGGAGTTGTTCAAGCTTTGAAAAAAGAACAAATTGAAGTTAGCGATTTTAATAAAGGAAATATTAAAGCGAGACAGCGTATGGTGATGCAATATGCGGTAGCAGGACAGTTTTCAGGTGTTGTAGTAGGAAGTGACCATGCAGCAGAGAGTGTCACAGGATTCTTTACTAAATATGGAGATGGGGCAGCGGATGTAATGCCTTTGTGGCGCTTAACCAAAGATCAGGGTAAGCAGTTGCTACAGTCCCTAAACTGTCCGGCAGACCTTTATCAAAAAATACCGACAGCCGATTTAGAAGAAGACCGTCCTATGTTATCCGATGAAGAAGCGTTGGGTGTTTCTTATCAAACCATTGATCGTTATTTGACAGGACGTGAAGTAAAAGACCATGAAGCAGCAATAATTGAAAAATGGTACTTAAGTAGCCAACATAAACGCCATCTGCCAGTCACTGTCTTTGATCAGTTTTGGAGGGAATCTTGATTTAAGGAGATGAAATAATGTCCATTGTACTGGAAATAATAATGAGGGTAGTGCTTGCTTTCATATTGTCATTAGCATTTTCCTATTCCTTATTAAAGTTGCTTAATTTTACAAAGCCCCTTGATTTTAAGAATAGAGAGAATAATAGCAAAAAAACACCACCTGCTTACGGTGGTATTGCTGTATTTATGGCATATTGGTTAAGCTATTACTTATTAAATCCTTTTACTCTTTGGGATAAGCAAGGGAGTCTTTTTGTAGCCTCCTTAATTATCCTTGTAACGGGCGTTTTAGATGATAGGTTAAATTTATCTGCTTTAAAAAAATCAATCGGTATTTTAATCGCCTGTCATTATGTCTATTTTTATAGTGACATTTCTTTTTCATCTCAACTCATTAATTTTGAAGACCCATTACTTTTTAATGGTTTGAAATATCTCTTAACCATAGTATGGATTTATTTAGTAACTAATGCATTAAATTTATTAGATGGGATTGATGGCCTAGCTTCAAGTGTTAGCCTGGTGAGTCTTTTTTCAATGGTTATAATAACTTTAGGTTTTTCTTTAACCATTCAATTGGATTTTGTATTAAAGTTGTTATTTTTATTTGCAGCAATTGCTGGTTTTTTAATATTTAATTGGCCACCTGCTAAAATTATGTTGGGAGATACTGGGGCTTTATTTATTGGATTTATGTACGCTAGTTTAACCGTTACTAATCTAAAAAACGCCAGTCTTTACTCTTTTATTTTTCCAATACTTTTATTTGCTGTTCCACTTTTTGATACTGTTTTTGCCTTCATGAGGCGTTTACACCAACGAACCCCGGTTACTGAAGGAGACAAAGAGCATATCCATCATCGGTTACTGCGAAGGGGTTATAATGAAAGTTCAATCAATAAAATGATGATGGCTTTATCTGCCGTTTTTTCATTGATTACCCTAGCCCTCCATGCCTTTCCTAATTTAAAGTGGCTGATATGGGTGATGACAATGGTATTGATTGTAGCAATGGTTTATTTTACTGTGCATATTGGAAAAGAGTCTCCAAACAAATGAATCTTTTTAAGTTTTAAAAGGTATATTTATATCTCGATTACCTAAACTGTCTATTTTAACTTGTCCACTTAAAAAATTGACTAAATAGCTATCAAATTCCTTTAGGAAGTCAGAATGAATAGCGATTGTCATTTGAATTTTTTCGAGATATTCGATGGTTAGAACAGAAGGTAAGCCAGGCATTTGAGCAAGATTATGATTAAAGCGATCAAGCTGTGCATAATCCATTTCAATTTGAAGAAGGGTCTGGTTAACATTTTTAATTTTATTGGCCAATTGGCAGCTTTCACTAACTACTTGGGTGTAAGCGCGAATTAAACCACCTGCACCTAACTTGTTTCCACCAAAATAGCGAACAACAATGGCTGCGACAAAAGTTAATTCCTCTTTTTTAAGAACTTCAAGCATTGGTAGACCTGCTGTACCACTTGGTTCGCCATCGTCACTCATGCGTTGAATACTTGAGTCAGCCTCTAAACTAAAAGCATAGCAGTGGTGATTTGCTTTATAATGCTTTTTTTGTATACTAAGCAAGTGTTGATTAAATTCTTCTTCACTTTTGATTGGAAACAGAAAACAAATAAAACGAGATTTTTTTATTTCAATTTCATGTACAATTTCTTTTTGGATACTTAAATAATTAAACATATAGCTTTCCTTTCATTTATGTTAGGATAATAGATAACATATAGATTCTTTAAACAGTGTAACATATTTAAAAAACAACTGATTATTAGTCAGACAGGGAATGGTAGTGAAAAATGAAAACAGCAATTATAGTAGATTCTACAGCATATTTAAACCAGGAAATAGCCAGTCAATCAAACATTTTTCAAGTCGATCTTAGTGTTATTTTTGATGATGGGACTGTTTTTAAAGATTCATCTGATATTGATGAGCAGACGCGGTTTTATCAGTATATGGAAAAAAGTGATCGATTACCTAAATCTTCTCAACCACATCCAGGTGACTACTACCAATTGATGGATCAGATTGTTGAAGAAGGTTTTCAAGCAGTCATAGCTATCCATCTATCTTCAAAAATATCAGGAACTTTAGCTTTAGCGCAATCGGTACTAACTGAATACCAAGATCGTATTCAAAGTTATATTATCGATTCTAAGTCTTCATGCATAGTCATTGAAGGTTTGGCAAGGAAAGCCTTAAAAGGACTCGAAGCGGATAAGGAATTAGAAGATATCGTGGCTGAACTAACTTGGCAAGCAAATCATACACAAACTTATTTGATGGTCGAAGAGTTAGAGAGCCTAGTTAAAGGTGGACGTTTAAATGCAGGTTTTGCTACACTAGGCCAATTGCTTAAAATTCGTCCTTTATTGCATTTTGATGAGGAAGGAAATATTCTTCTCTTTGAAAAAATCCGTACTAATAAAAAGGTGTATGCTAGATGGATTCAACTAATTAAAGAAGCAATTGAATCATATCCCCAAGGTATTCAGCTTATGATGACACATGCCAATGCTAAAGACGAATGTAGTGTGGTTGTAGAATTAATTGAAAAAGAGTTAACGATCTCTGATATAGAAATTAACTCGATCGGCCCTGTTATCGGTACACATACCGGAAAAGGTTGTATTGGCTTGGCCATAATGCCTAATTACGATCCTAATTAAACAAGTAAATAATAGCACTAATTATTCTCCTTCTGTGTACTTTATAAAAAGACATGGAAGGAGATTTTTTTGATGGAGTGGAAAGAGTATTTTATTGGTCAATTAATGACTCAAAGAGAAGTAACAATAATCTGGGATAAATTTCTTTCTCAATCCAGCTGGAAATTAGAGACGATATTTAATCATCTACACGCAATGCCTGCTATACAAATAAAACAAAAGCACATCCTTTGTTCCAGGTGCAATTGTCAAGATCAACAACAATACTATAAGTTTTATTTTAATAAAAAGAAGATTATATATTGTTGTTCGTGTCTTCAAATGGGACGAATTTGTAGTAACGATTTGCTTTATTATTTACCAAACAATCAACCTTTAACTATAAGAAATCAAAAATCCTTTCTCACCTGGCAAGGGAAACTTTCGCCACAGCAAAATAAGGCTTCACAAGAAGTTGCGGAACAATTGGATGATAGTAGTCACCCACATTTAATCCATGCTGTAACGGGAGCTGGTAAAACAGAAATGCTTTTTCCAATAATCGATGAAATATTAAGAAAGGATGGAAAGATAGCTTTAGTCTCTCCAAGAGTTGACGTGTGCATTGAACTTTTTCCAAGAATTAAAGCTGCTTTTAATTCGGTCAAAGTTCTTTTGCTTCATGGAAAGAGTGAAACAAAATATGAGCCCTGTGAAATTTTAATAGCAACTACCCATCAGTTGCTAAGGTTTTTTCAAGCCTTTGACCTAGTAATAGTGGATGAAGTAGATGCCTTTCCCTATGTTGATAATGAGAGTTTACATTTCGCGGTAAATCGAGCAGTTAAAAAGAAGGGTAAATTAATCTTTCTGACAGCAACACCGGATAAAAAAATTGTGGAAGCGGTCAAAAAAGGCTTGATTCACCAGACCATTTTACCAGCGCGATTTCATGGTTTTCCTTTGGTTGAACCCATATTTTTGTGGTTGGGAGATTGGAAAACTAACTTAGTAAATCAACAAAAGAATTCCAAACTTCTCTTAAGCCTAAAACATTTTATTGCGCTTGAAGGTCGAAAACTAATTTTTATAGCCAATATCAAGTTGGCAATTCTATTATCTGACTGGTTAGAGAAACTTTTTAAAGGCCTTAGACTTACCTATGTATATTCAACAGATCCTCTAAGACATCAAAAGGTAGAAAAAATGCGCAAAGGTCATTATGACATACTAATCTCTACATCTATTCTTGAAAGGGGAGTAACTTTTGAAAACTGTCATGTGTTTGTCCTTGGTGCTGAGGACCCTCTTTTCTCTAAATCAGCTTTAGTTCAAATGAGTGGCAGGGTAGGAAGGAAGGCTGCTTATCCATCAGGTAAAGTTGTTTTTGGTCATTATGGTATTACAAAAGAAATGAAAAGAGCGGCTATAGAAATTAAGGGAATGAATCAGTTAGCGAGCAAGAGAGGACTTTTAAATGCAAATGCTTGATGAAAGGGTCTGTTTGATGTGCCAGAAAAATTACCAACGTGATTTAAGTTGGCAACAGTTATTTTCCTGGCAAGCTATTGAATTTGAACCATTGTGTTCAGACTGTTTAAAATCATTCGTTCCTTATCATTATCAGAGTGAAAGTTGCAGAGCCTGTGGAAGAAAATTAGATGGTAGCAACCACTATCAAACTACTTATAGAATCAAAGATACTGATGAGAATTACTGTCTAGATTGTTATCGCTGGCGCCAAAAATATCCTCTAAAGCTAATAAACAATCAAGCCTTATTTGACTACAATGCTGGTTTTAAAAATTGGATCACTCGTTATAAATATGATGGAGATTGCCGGATGGCGAATGTAATGAAGCATGTCTTAAAGAAAACATATAAACACTATCCAAACTACCTTTGGTTAATTTTACCTAGCTCTGAATCAAGCTTGAAAAGGAGATTGTTTCATCCGACCGCATATTTATTAGAAATAGCCCACATCCCTTATTGTTGTCCCTTCCATTACATTGGAAATGAAATTAGACAAGCAGCAAAAAGTCGAAAAGATCGTTTAACACTCAATCGTCCATTTGCTTGGATAAATATAGAAAAAGAAAAATTAAAAGAAAAGAAAGGTCTAATGATTTTTGATGATGTTTATACAACAGGGGCAACTATGATACAAGCAAAATTAGAGATAGTTCAACATTTTGAAGCTATTGCTAAAGAAGAAATGGATTTAAAAAGTATTACTTTAGCAAGAAATCAATCACTTGCTTAGAATGTGTAGCGCTTTCAATCGATGTGGGCATGTGTTATAATAATTTTAAGCTAGTAATAGCTTTTGGGTTTATGGCTCATTAGCCTTAGACCAAATAGAGAGGAAATGAGGGATATTTATGTTTAACTATAATGTTCGTGGAGAAAATATCGAGGTTACTCAAGCTATTCGAGAATACGCCGAAAAGAAAGTTTCAAAACTTGAGCGTTTTTTCAATGATGTACCGAATGCAACTGCCTATGTAAATTTGAGGGTTTATCCTGATAAAACAGCAAAGGCAGAAGTAACTATTCCTTTATCTTTCTTAGTGCTCAGAGCTGAAGAGACAACACCTGATTTATATGCGAGTATTGATTTTGTAGTTGATAAATTAGAGCGACAAGTACGGAAATATAAGACTAAAATTAATCGCAAATCACGTGAAAAAGGCTTCGAAGGAATAACTACATCAGATTTGGTACAAGCTTCAAATGTAAATAATCATGAAGATGAAAGCGAACCCGATTTACAAATAGTTCGTTCAAAGCGAATTGCTTTAAAACCGATGGATTCAGAAGAAGCAGTCTTACAAATGAATATGCTAGGCCATGACTTCTTCGTATATAAAGAAGGAGAAACAAACGAAATTAATATCGTTTACCGCCGTAAAGATGGTCGATATGGATTAATTGAAACAGCGAGAATGGATTAAGATTAAGTTGTATCCTTAGAATATAGTGAATATCAAATGTTAAATGAAGAGCTTATCAATGCTCTTCATTTTTTATTGTTAAAAAGCAGAAGGAATTAAACTTTTACAATACACTAGCAGATAAAAATGTTTGAAAGTCGAGTTTTTAATGATACAATGTTACAGTGAGAAAATTTATTCATGGAATGGGTAAATGAGGATTATGGGAATTAAAGGAGCATATTAATGGCCAACTTTTTAAAAAATTTAATTGAAAATGATAATGCTGAATTGAGAAGAACCGGAAAATTAGCTGACCAGGTAATCGACTTAGAAGAAGATTACCGCACGATGACTGATGAAGAACTGCGTGCCCAAACTACTATTTTAAAAGATAAATTAGCTAGTGGAAAAAGTTTAGATGATATTCAGGTAGAGGCATTTGCTGTTGTAAGAGAAGCTGCTTATCGAGTATTAGGCTTATTGGCCTATCGTGTCCAAATTCAAGGCGGCTTTGTCATTCATAAGGGTGATATTGCTGAAATGAAAACCGGTGAAGGTAAAACTTTGACAGAGACAATGCCTGTTTATTTAAACGCTTTGTCAGGTAAAGGGGTTCATGTTGTTACTGTTAACGATTATTTAGCAACTCGTGACTCTAAAGAAATGGGAGAAGTTTTCCGCTTTTTAGGCTTAACAGTCGGCTTAAATCTAAACTCAATGAACGCTGCTCAAAAGCGTGAAGCATATGCTTGTGATGTGACTTATTCTACAAATAACGAATTAGGTTTTGACTATTTAAGAGATAATATGGTTGTTTACAAGTCTCAAATGGTTCAAAGACCATTATATTTTGCGGTAGTAGACGAAGTGGACTCTATCTTAATTGATGAGGCTCGTACACCGTTGATTATTTCTGGTCAAGGTGAGAAATCGACAGCCCTCTATAATCGAGCAGATTATTTTGTTAAGGGATTGAAAGAAGAAGAAGACTACACCATTGATTTGACTTCTAAGTCAATTGTTTTAACAGATA
Source organism: Facklamia sp. P12932 (assembly GCF_050409545.1). Taxonomy (NCBI): domain Bacteria; kingdom Bacillati; phylum Bacillota; class Bacilli; order Lactobacillales; family Aerococcaceae; genus Facklamia; species Facklamia sp. P12932. The sequence continues at coordinate 32,967 of NZ_JBNUPG010000011.1, forward strand.
TTGGAGTTGACAAGGCTGAAAAAATCTTTCGCTTAGAAAACCTGTATAATGTTGAAAATTCATCACTGGTTCATCATATTGATCAAGCTTTACGCGCAAATTACATTATGATTCATGATATTGACTATGTGGTAGACGAAGAGGAAGTTAAGATTGTCGATCCATTTACAGGTCGTATTATGGACGGTCGTCGTTATTCAGATGGACTTCACCAAGCGATTGAAGCAAAAGAAAATGTTGAAATCCAAGATGAGTCCAAGACAATGGCAACGATTACTTTCCAAAACTACTTCCGTATGTATGAAAAATTATCTGGAATGACGGGAACGGCTAAGACGGAAGAAGAAGAATTTAGAGAAATTTACAATATTAACGTCGTTTCAATCCCAACCAATCGACCAGTTATTAGAAAAGACCACCCAGATTTGCTTTATCCAAACTTAAAAGCTAAATTTGCTGCCGTCGTAGAAGAAATCAAAGAACGTCATGCTAAAGGGCAACCTATTTTAGTAGGGACAGTGGCTGTAGAAACTTCAGAGTACCTATCAAAATTATTAACAAAAGAAGGTATTCCTCATGAAGTCTTGAATGCTAAAAATCACTTTAAAGAAGCTGAAATTGTTATGGCTGCCGGTCAAAGAGGTGCGGTAACCATTGCGACCAATATGGCTGGACGGGGAACCGACATTAAGTTAGGATCAGGAGTTAAAGAAGTAGGCGGACTCGCTGTTATCGGAACTGAACGTCACGAATCACGTCGAATTGATAACCAGTTACGTGGACGGGCAGGACGTCAAGGAGATCCCGGGGCATCACAATTCTATTTATCACTAGAAGATGATTTGATGCGTCGTTTCGGATCAGACAGAATTCAAAAGGTTTGGGAAAAACTGAATATGACAGACGACAACAATGAAGGAGAAGATCTTGCTATTCAAAGTAAGATGTTATCTCGTCAAGTTGAATCAGCCCAAAAGAGAGTGGAAGGTAATAATTACGATACTCGTAAGAGTGTTTTAGAGTACGATGAAGTTATGCGTGAGCAAAGAGAAGTTATTTATGGTCAAAGATTGGCGGTGATTAATGAAGAAGAAACCTTAACACCTCATATTAAAGCAATGATTAAACGGACCATCGAGCGTGAAGTGGCCTATGCTACTGAAAACGATGAAAAGGATTGGAATTTAGACAGTCTATTGGACTTCGTTCACAATACATTATTTAGTCCAGAAAAAATCTCAATAAAAGACTTAGAACGTAAGAGCAGAGAAGAATTAATAAATTATTTGTATAATGAATCTGTGTCGGCTTTTGATGAGAAAATTGCTTTACTAAATGGTCCTGAACAAGTTTTAGAATTTGAAAAAGTAATTATTTTGCGTGTGGTTGATTCGAAATGGACAGACCATATTGATGCGATGGATCATTTACGTCAAGGTGTTGGTCTAAGAGCATACGCTCAAACGAACCCACTAACAGAATATCAAACAGAAGGCTTTGATCGCTTCCAAGAAATGATTGCTGCAATTGAATATGACATCACTCGATTCATAATGAAGGCACAAATTCGTCAGAATTTGGAGAGGGAGCAAGTTAATTCCACAAGCCCTCGGGTAAAACCAAGTTCAATGCCTAAACACCAAAGTGTAAAAACATTAAAAGGCTAATATGACAGAATAGCAAAGGTCCTGCGGATTAACTCCAAAGGACCTTTTGTGTCAATTTTAAAAAGTAAGGTGATATGATGGAAATATATGAAATTAAGGACCAAATAGAATCAGCCCAACTTAATATTGAAAAAATAAGGGGGTCCCTTTGACATCGATAAATTGGAAGCAGACGTTGCTGAAATGGAATCGAAGATGTTAAAGGAAGATTTTTGGGACGATAATCAAGCTGCTCAATCTTTAATTCAAGAATTAAATAAATGTAAACTCGAAAAAAACTCTTTTTATCAATTAGAAGAAGGACTGGATGATGCAATGATTGGACTAGAGCTTATTGAAGAAGGCCAAGATCCTGAATTACAAAAAGAGCTAGAAGAAAAGCTGGTCTTACTCAATAAACAAATTGATGATTATCAACTATCTCTTCTTTTGTCGGGAGATCATGACCATCTCAATGCGATTATGGAAATTCACCCAGGAGCGGGAGGGACAGAATCCCAAGATTGGGGCGAAATGTTGTTGAGAATGTATGAACGCTGGGCGAGTCACAATCATTATGCGATAACATTTATAGATTATCAAAATGGGGATGAAGCAGGCATTAAAAGCGCTACTTTTGAGGTTTCTGGCTATAAAACTTATGGACATCTGAAGTCGGAAAAAGGGGTTCATCGTCTCATACGGATATCGCCTTTCGATTCTAATGCGCGCAGACACACTTCCTTTTGTTCAATTGATGTTACTCCGATGATTGATGGTTCGATTGAGCTAGAAGTAAATCCTGAAGATTTACGTATCGATACTTATAGAGCTTCAGGAGCTGGCGGACAACATATAAACAAAACTTCTTCTGCCGTTCGAATTACACATCTTCCGACAGGAATTGTTACTCAAAGTCAATCCAATCGTTCACAAATTCAAAATAAAGAGCAAGCTATGAGCCTCTTGAAAGCAAAACTTTATCAAAAAGAAGTGGAAGAAAAAGAAGCTGAATTACAAGCGATAAAAGGTGAGCAAAAAGATAATGCCTGGGGTTCACAAATCAGGTCCTATGTTTTCCACCCTTATTCAATGGTAAAAGACCATCGAACGAATTATGAAACGGGGAATATCGACGCTGTAATGGATGGAGAATTAAATCCTTTTATTGATGCTTACTTAAGGTGGAATATCCAAGAAGAAAAATAAGTAATAAAGAGTGAAGAATTACTAGTATGTGAGGTGAAATTGTTGATTAAGCTAATTAAAGCGAGCAAACAGTATGGTAATGGAATATGGGCTGTTAAAGATGTGAGTCTCGAGATAAATAAGGGAGAATTTGTTTATTTAGTAGGACCTAGTGGTTCGGGGAAGTCTACGCTGATGAAATTGTTAAATCGTCAAGAAAAAGTTACAAGCGGACAAGTGATTGTTAATCAGTTTAAAGCGCATGACTTAGCTGAAAGGAAAGTTCACCTATTACGAAGGCAAGTTGGTGTAGTTTTCCAAGATTTCAAACTTTTACACCAATTTACAGTAGCTGAAAACATTGCTTATGCATTAGAAGTTACAGGAGAGAGTAAAAAGAAAATTAAAAAACGTGTGTTGGAAGTTCTTGATATCGTTGGTTTAAAGTCTAAAATGCATCAATTACCGAACGAGTTGTCAGGTGGAGAGCAACAAAGGGTTTCCATAGCGAGAGCTTTAGCTAATCGTCCTCAAGTGCTTGTGGCGGATGAACCGACGGGTAATTTAGATCCAACCAGTGCGGTTTTGATAATGCGAGCTTTAGAAAAAGTTAATCGCTCTGGAGTAACTATTCTAATGGGAACTCATAATGATAATATCGTTAACTCCCACCCTCACCGAATTTTACAAATGCACCAAGGTAGATTGGTAAGAGATATAAAAAGAGGTGTAAAAAATGAAATGGATTAGATCCCGTATTCGTCATTTTAGAGACGGAATGAGAAATTTATTTCGAAATGGCTGGCTGACTTCTGCATCAATCGTAGTTATGAGTCTAACTTTATTTTTATTAGGCACCTTTTTTGTTCTCGTATTGAATATTAATCAATTGACAGAAACGATTGAAAATGAGATTCAAGTACGAGTGATGATTGATCCTTTAGCAGAGGTTGCTGATGAGAGAAAACTTGGTGATGAAATTGCAGCGATGGATAATGTTGTTAAAGTTGTCTATCGGTCGGCAGAAGAAGAATTAGAGTCTTACCAAGAAGTTATTACAGAAGATTTTGATGTTTTAATGGATCAAAATCCTCTTAACAATATGTACTTAGTCACTGTAAATTCAGCTAATTCATTAGAGCAAGTAACCAAAAAAGTTCAAAAATTAAAATGGGTTCAAAGTGCTAATATTGGTTCAGTCAATCTTGAGAGCTTGATCCAAACAATTGAAATTATGCGATATGCTATAGCTATTTTAGGAGCTGTTTTTATTCTGATAGCTATCTTACTTATCTCCAACACAATTAAAGTAACTATTCAGTCGCGCTCAAGAGAAATTGAAATCATGGAGCTGGTAGGTGCAAAAAAATCTTATATAAAGGCACCTTTCGTTATTGAAGGGGGAAGTGTAGGAATTATAGGCGCTGCCATAGCCAGTATTGTTTTATATTTTTCCTACCAAGCAATCCTTAGCCTGGCTCAAGAGTTACTGGCTTTTAATCCGGAGTATGCCATGCCTATTTATCCTAATATCTTGTATATATCTGGTATTTTGCTGGTTTTGGGCTATCTATTAGGTGTTTTAGCAGCAAAAAGAGCTGTAAACAAATTTTTTAAATAGAAATTTAAAAGACTTCCCTATTCTTTTAAAGGGAGGTCTTTTTATAGTAGTGAAAGCTATTGATTAGAAGATATCTTTTAATAGATGAAGGCGTCTGATAGAATAAGAAAGTACTTAGAGATCCTAGGAGGTTGGCTATGAAAAGAGTGCTGGTTGTCGATGATGAACAATCGATATTAATGTTATTAGAATACAATTTAAATCAAGCTGGTTTTGATGTGGTCACTGCAGAAGACGGTAAGACCGCTTATAAATTGATTAAAAAAGAAAAGTTTGACTTTATCATTTTAGATATTATGCTTCCAAAAATGGATGGAATGGATGTATGTCGCCGTGTGCGTCAAGAAAAAATTGAAACACCTATTTTAATGTTGACGGCCAAAGATGATGAATATGATAAGATTATTGGCTTAGAATTAGGAGCAGATGATTATATGACCAAGCCTTTTAGCCCAAGGGAGGTTATTGCCAGAATTAAGGCAATTGGGCGTAGGATGCAAAGTAGCGAAAAGAATGTAAAAGAGGTTGAAAGTCAGACAGAATCAGTAGATATTACACCTCTACAAGTTCCTACTAATGCATCTGAGAATTCAAATGATGTGATAAGGCTCGGTAAGTTAGAAATATTTCCAGACCGCTATGAAGTGATATGTGATGGTAAATCAATTGATTTAACGCCCAAAGAGTTTGAACTCTTACTCTATATGGCAGTTAGAAAAGGGCGTATACTTAGTCGTGATCAACTGCTTAATAACATATGGAATTTTGACTACGCGGGTGAAACGCGTATCGTCGATGTCCATATTTCACATTTAAGGGAAAAAATTGAAAGCGACACAAAAAGTCCTGAATATATTAAAACGGTAAGAGGGTTTGGTTATAAATTTGAGGTACCACAAGCATGAAACTGATAGACCCGAGCCAAAGACGCCGACAATTGGGACTAGGAATTGTCCTATTTATGATAGGTATTTTATCTTTAGTTTATTTGGGTTACAGACAAATTGAGCAGACAATTTATACGATTTTACAAGATCAAGTGCAAACTCATTCAGCTTACATATTCATTAAAGATCAAAGTCGGATAGAAGATTATTATCAAGACCTAGATAGTATCTTTAGTGGTGAAGATCGCGAGGTTTTTTTAATTTCTCAAAGAAATAATTCGAAAAATCGCTTAGTACCCAATACTTTATGGAGAAATTCAAAAGAAGGTAATACAAAGAGCAGTCTGAGTCTCATTCATCAAAAGATTATTAAAAATAAAGGTCAAAATATAATTTCCTGGAGAGCTGATCAACGGATCTATGCTGGTAAGAAATTAAATTGGAACAAACAAACTGTTTGGTTGGTTGAATCGGTCGATAAGAACTACTTTTCTTTCAAATGGCAAGAATATTGGAAGCTGGTAGCAATTTATATTATGGTTCAGCTTTCCCTTATATTCTTAGCTATTCGATTAGCCTTGCTAAAAACTACGGGTCCGATTCAATCAATAAGGCAAGGGATAGAAAAGGTTAGAGATTCCGATTATCATTATGAATACCTTGAACATTCGATTCCCGAAGTTAATCAATTAGGACAATCAGTTACCGATATTGTCAAGTATTTGGGAGAAGACCGCAATGATCTGATTTCTGGACAACAGCAATACTCTTTATTACTGGAGAACATCAACCTTGGAGTATTAGTCATTGACTCTCAAGGAAAGATTGATCTCATGAATCCAGCTTTAGGAAAAATTTTAGGACTGTCGCCAACAGTAATTGGGCGTCCTTACCAAGCAATTTTAAAATCTTTTCAATTAATCAGTTTGATTAATCGAGTGATGCAAACACATTTGCCTGTACAAGAAGAAGTAGAAGTTTATGTACCTAAATCAAAATTCTTGGATGTCAATATCCTTTCCTATCAAGAATATCAAGCCAGTGAAATGTCTTTTTTGGTATTACTCTATGATATAACTGAAATCCGTCGTTTAGAAACGGTAAGAAGTGAATTTGTAGCCAACGCTTCACATGAACTAAGAACACCTGTGACTGCTATCAAAGGTTTTGCAGAAACACTCTTAAACGGAGCGCTAAAAGATAAGAAGGCAGCTAATAAATTTGTTAACATTATTGCCAAAGAAAGTAATCGACTGGAAATGATTATTGAAGATATTCTTGAGTTATCTCGTGTTGAAAAAAGTGAAAATAATTTACCTAGATCAAGCTTTTATGTGGATAAAGTAACAGAAAATATGATCGAGTTTCTTTCTCAAAAAACTGCTCAAAAATCAATTAAGGTCGAATTGATTTCTAATAACAATATTGCTTTGAAAGCAGACCAATATCGCTTTGAGCAAATTTTAACCAATCTATTAGACAATGCTATTAACTATTCAGATGAAGGCAGTCAAATAACAATTAGTATTAAAGAAAAAAAGAAAAAAATTGAATTAACTGTTGCTGATACAGGAATAGGGATACCCGAAACAGAGATGGATCGAATCTTTGAAAGGTTTTACCGAGTTGATAAAGCGCGCAGTCGAAATTCAGGTGGAACAGGCCTTGGGCTTTCGATTGTGCGCAATTTAGTCAAAATGATGGGTGGTAAAATCGAGGTAAAAAGTCAAGTGGGGGTAGGGACATCGTTTACGATAATTCTCCCTAATTAATGATGACGCTTACAGTTAAGAATGTTATAAGAAAGCCCTTCACCCAGGGTCTTGTAACATATTTGTAACATTATTTGCTGAAAATTTACAAAGAATTTACATAGGTGAAGTACAATAACAATGTACTATCAATGCAAGAGTTATTGTAGTCAAGTAAATTGTGGAGGAGTTGTCTTAATGCAGGGCAAAGTGCTAGAAAGATTCATGAAATATGTCTTTATGTTTTGTGCATTCTTATCTATTTTATCAATTGTTTTAATCTTCTATTTCATCTTTGTAGGTGGAACAGTTGATGACGGAGTTTGGAAATTCCAAGGTGGAATTCCTTTTCTAATGAAGCATGGCTTCTTAAAAACCTTTGTAGGTCAGCAGTGGCAGCCTTCTTGGAAAGAGCCTCTTTATGGTATTTTCCCTTTCATTATGGGGTCTATTTATGTTACGGTTGGCGCTATTGTTGTTGGAGTTCCCATTGGAGTTCTAACGGCTATTTTTATGGCATATTTTTGTCCAGATTTTTTATATAGAATCTTTAAGCCAGCAATTAACTTAATGGCAGCCATTCCTTCAATCGTTTATGGTTTTTTTGCTCTTCAAATGATGGTTCCATTCATCAGAGGATTAAAGTTTTTACCAGCTAATAATGGAATGAATATACTGACAGCTTCGGTCTTATTAGGTGTAATGATTCTACCGACTGTAATTGGACTTTCAGAAGCAGCTATTCGAGCGGTGCCGAGACACTATTATAATGCCTCAATGGGTCTTGGTGCTACTCATGAGCGATCTGTTTTAAATGTCATTGTCCCAGCGGCTAAATCTGGTATTCTATCTGCCATTATCTTAGGGATTGGTCGTGCGATTGGTGAAACAATGGCGGTTGTTTTAATTGCTGGAAATCAACCAAGGTTGGCTAAAAGCTTGTTTGAAGGAACAAGAACACTGACTACCAATATTGTGTTGGAAATGGGATATGCAAGTGGTGATCACCAGCACGCACTAATTATGACAGCCTCAATGTTATTTGTTTTTATCTTAATTATTAACGGTACCTTCATGTGGATTAAATCGAAAGGAGATAGAACTTAATGAGCGCAAAAATCATTCGCTTTATTGTTTGGCTAGCAGCCTTTTTTACCATAGGTATGTTGCTCTTTATCATCGGTTTCATTCTTTGGAACGGCTTGCCGGTTATGAACACTCAACTTTTTGCCTGGGAATACAATTCAAACAATGTATCGATGATGCCTGCTATTATTTCAACCTTAATTATGATTGGCTGTTCACTTTTAATATCTGCTCCAATCGGAGTCTTTTCAGCTTTTTATTTAGTTGAGTATGCAGACCGTGGAAATCGATATGTACATTGGATTCGGTTAGCAACCGATACACTGGCTGCGGTTCCTTCAATTGTTTATGGTTTATTCGGGATGTTACTGTTTGTGAATGTAATTTTTAAAACCTATTCTCACATTGCTGGCATTTTAACGTTATCCATTATGATTTTACCAATCATTATTTCTTCAACAGAAGAAGCTTTACTTTCGGTTAATAATTCTTTAAGGATGGGTTCCTTAGCTCTGGGTGCTGGTAAATTAAGAACGATATTTACAGTTGTTCTTCCTGTTGCTATGCCAGGTATCTTATCCGGAATTATCTTAGCAATTGGCCGTATTGTAGGGGAGTCGGCGGCCTTAATTTATACGATGGGTACGTCCTCAGGTATGGTTAAAAACCTATTGAGTTCGGGTAGAACATTGGCTACACATATGTATGTTTTATCTTCAGAAGGTTTTCACGTTAAAGAAGCTTATGCAACAGGAGTGGTTTTGGTATTGCTGGTCTTAATTATCAACTGGCTATCTACACTCTTAGGCGCTCGATTAGGTTCAGGAGGAAAATAAAATGGCAAACAGATCAAAATTCTCAGTTCAAAATTTAGACTTTTATTACAGTGAGTTTCATGCCTTAAAAAATATTGATATGGAAATAGAAGAAAATTTGGTAACAGCCCTTATCGGACCTTCTGGTTGTGGAAAGTCTACTTTCTTAAAAATTTTAAATAGAATGCAAGATTTGACACCGGGTACACGAGTGGATGGAAAAGTAGCTTTGGATGGCATGGATATTTACGATAAACGGATGGATGTTAATGATTTACGTAAAAGAGTCGGAATGGTTTTCCAACAACCCAACCCTTTTCCAAAGTCTATCTATGACAATATTGCATACGGACCAAGAACTCACGGTATCAAAGATAAAACACAATTAGATCAAATAGTAGAAGAGTCCTTAAAAGGGGCAGCTATTTGGAACGAGGTTAAAGATAAGCTTCATCAAAATGCTACTGCCGTATCTGGTGGGCAGCAGCAAAGAATTTGTATTGCGCGTGCAATTGCCAACCAACCTGAAGTTATTCTAATGGATGAACCGACTTCTGCTTTGGACCCTATTTCAACAAACAAAATCGAAGATTTAGTGAGTGAATTGAAGAAAAAATATACCGTAATTATCGTTACGCACAATATGCAACAGGCCGGACGTATTTCTGATAAAACTGCCTTTTTCTATGAAGGTGTAGTGGTTGAATTCGATGAAACCGAAAAAATCTTCTCGAATCCAGCTAATGATCAAACGCAAGATTATATTTCTGGACGCTTTGGATAGACACTTGAAAGGAGTCAATCATGAGAAATATTTACACAAAGGATTTAGAAGACTTTTCAAATAAGTTATCAGAACAAGCAACAGCAGTCATCGAAAATGTGCATTTAGCTATTAACGCATTCAATAATGACGACACCAGTGCAGCTTCAAAATTAAAAGAAGCAGATCAAGAAATTAACCAATTAGCCAATGAGATTGAAAAAGAAGCTTATCGTTTAATCGCCTTACAACAACCCGTGGCGGAAGATCTACGTTTGATTTTTACAGTAATGAGCATCAGTGTTGACTTAGAAAGAATAGGTGACCATGCTGTTTTAATAGCAAAAAATGTTAATCGAACTAATGAAGATACAGAAAAAATTAAATCCTTAACAGAAATAATAAATAAAATGGCTCAAATGGTTTTTGAAATGATCAATGATGTTCTAGAAGCTTTTTCGGAAAGAGACGCGGTAAAAGCACAAGAGATTGCCGACCGTGACGAATTAGTTGATGCCTGTCTTAAACAACTTTATAATGACTCTGCTTTACGAATGGAAAAGAATAGAGAGTCTGTTAATACAGGAATTAACTATCTAGCAATTGGGAATTCAATTGAAAGAATTGGTGACTATGTCACTAATATTTGTGAGCGAATTGTATATCTTAAAAAAGCAGAGATAGTTGATTTAAATCACTAGTATTTACTCAAACTTAACACTAAATTTACATTAAATTTACAAATTTTATGTATACTATGAATGTGCTAACGTTGAGTGAGTTCGATGTTGGCAATGTAGTTGTGTTGCTGATTTGATAAAATTTAAGGAGATGTAATTAATGAAAAAATCATTAAAAGCTTTACTATTAGTAGCTGTAGCAGGTTTAGGGTTGTCGGTAGTTGTTCCAGCAATGGCTCAAGAAGGGCCAATTAATGTAATTAGTCGTGAAGATGGTTCAGGTACCCGTGGCGCATTTGTTGAAATTGTCGGTGTTGTTGATGAAGATGATAACGACCTAACTACGCAAAATGCTACTGTTCAAAACCAAACATCTGGTGTAATGCAAACAGTTGCTGGAGACCCTTCAGCAATCGGATATATCTCATTAGGATCACTTGATGATTCAGTGAAAGCATTAAAAGTTGATGGTTCTGAAGCGACTCCTGAAGCTATCAAAGTTGGAGACTATCCAATCGCTCGTCCATTTAATGTTGCATGGTCAGCAGAAAAAGAATTATCTGAAGTTGCAAATGACTTTTTAACATTCATTCATTCTCAAGAAGGACAAGCAGTAGTTGAAGAAGAAGGATACATCAGCGTAACACCTGCTGGCGAAGAGTTAGATGAAACTGTAGAAGCAGAAAGTGAAGAAGTAGAATCAGAAGAAGCAGCAGAAACTGAAGAAGTAGAAAGTGAGCTAGCTCCTTATGAAGCAACTGCAGAATTAGAAGGAACTGTTGAAGTTGTTGGATCAACTTCTGTATCTCCTTTAATGGAAAAACTTGCTGAAGCCTATAAAGAATTCCAACCAAACGTTGAAATTAATATTACTTCAAACGGTTCATCTGCAGGTATGGAAGCAGCAATGAATGATACCGCTGACTTAGGTATGGCTTCTCGTGAATTAAAAGATGAGGAAATGGAAGCTTTAAAACACGACGCAATTGCTATCGATGGTATCGCAGTAGTAGTAAATAATGAAAACCCTACTGAAGAAATGACTCTAGAAGCAATCCGTGGAATCTTCTTAGGAGAAATTTCTACTTGGGAAGATACGGTAAAATAATTAAGTGAATAAGTAAATAATCAAGGCGCACCTTGGGTGCGCTCAGACTGAAGACAAAGCCCTCTAAACCACTACTTCTTAGTGAATTAGAGGGCTTTTTTGTGTATAATAAAAAGAAAACGGGTGATTCGTATGATGTCAAAAAATGCTGACAGTAAAACCTTTGAAGCACGTAATCAAATGGCATTTTATGCCCTTGAAGAACTGGTACCTCCCAATCATCTTTTGCGGAAAATTGATCATCATATTGATTTTAATTTCATCTATGACTTGGTAGAGGACGTCTATTGTCAAGATAACGGTCGACCAAGTATTGACCCGATAACTTTGATTAAAATCCCTATGATTCAATATCTCTTTGGTATTCCAAGTATGCGCCAAACCATTCAAGAGATTGAAGTGAATGTTGCTTATCGATGGTTTTTAGGGCTTTCTTTAACGGATACTGTGCCACACTTTTCAACCTTCGGTAAAAATTATAAGCGTCGTTTCGAATCTCAAAGTTTAGCCGAGCAAATATTTGCCCAAATTTTAAAGCAATGCGTTGAGGCTGGCGTGGTGGATTCAAAGGATATTTTTATCGATGGTAGCCATGTTAAAGCTTGCGCCAATGGCCGAAAGTATACGAATGAAGAAGTGATCGTCCAAGCAAAATGGTTGGCAGAGGAAATGATGGAAGCCGTTCAAGAAGACCGAGCGATTCACGGCAAAAGCTTCTAAAAAATACCGAAAAGGAGCACTTAACAAAATCCCAAACAATCAGTCCTAATGATCCGGAGGCAGGATGGCTCCATAAAGGAGATCATATGCAAGTTTTTGCCTATAACATTCAAACAGCCTGTGATCGTAATGGGTGGGTTTTAGGATATAGTGTCCATCCGGGAAATACACACGATACCCAAGCTTTTCCTTTAATCTTTGAAAAGATTATTCCTTTTAACCCTAAGCATGTCATTGCAGACGCGGGATATAAAACGCCTACTATCGCTCAATTCCTATTCAAACAAGAAATTACACCGGTGTTTCCTTATACACGGCCAAGACGTAAACGGGAGA
>NZ_JBNUPG010000012.1:0-44421 GCF_050409545.1 Facklamia sp. P12932
TACTTTCTGCATTAGTGGACATCATAGAAATCACCCGTTTTCTTTTTATTATATACCAAAAAGCCCTCTAAATCACCATAGGTTGGTGATTTAGAGGGCTTTGTCTACAGTCTGAGAACCAAGCAAAAGCTCGGTTCGTTTTTTTACTTAATCATGGCAAAAAGACCATTCAATTGATAGTCACTGCCTTCTTTGCGCGCAGAGTGAAGCTCGGAAGATAGATAAGTAGAACGCCTATCTACCATTATTCTTTCTTGAGGGATCCCCAAATCTTGAATTAACTTCATGTTAGCATCAGTCATACTCAATTGATACTTGCCCTCTTTTTGACCTGGTTTTATATATAAAGCATGATTATCCCACTCGGCAAAAGCTTGATAGACTTCCTCGCCCACTTCATAATGATCTTGGTCAATGGAAGGACCAATATAGACCCAAAGATCTTCTAATTTACAAGCAAATTTCTCTTGCATCTTTTTAACAGCCAATTGACTGATTTTTTGCACCGTACTTCTCCAGCCTGAATGAACAATTGCAAAAACTTTTTGGTTGGCATCAAAAATAATGACAGGAGTACAGTCCGCAAACTTTATCATTAAAACTTGCTGAGGCTGATTAGTTAACAAACCATCCGATTGAGGCACTATATGCCCAATTGCAAACGGATTGCTAATTTCTTCTTGAGGAAATGCAACCTTGGGACCATGAACTTGTTCTCCAGTATAGAAACTTTGGAAGTCAAAACCTCCTTTTTCAAGCGCTTTTGTAATTTGTTGGCTTACCGCTGCTTCACCTATTTTAGCGACTCTAAAATTATATTCTGCTCCTGCTAAAAATACTTGTAGACCCATTTTTTCGAATGGCTGAAAAAAATTATTCATTAATTTTTTCCTCCTGAACATTGATATCATAATGATTACGAATGACCTCTGCAAAACATTGTGTCATACTGGCAGTAAATCCCCATAGATACTCTCCACTAGGTAAATTATAAAACGGAATTTTACGTTTTACCACTCTAAATTGATAAGATGCACCATGAGCCATTAAGTGGAAGGGGAAATCTTCCCCTACTTCCGTCAATACAGATGCATCGTAATAAGTTGGATTATTATTTAAGACATAGTCTAAGGGAAGGGTAAACAAATAAGCGACTTCTTTGGCATTCGGACTTATATTATCAAAAGTAATATCTTTAATCAAAGCTACATAAGAATGAATCATTGTTGCATCATGAATCAATCCATCTAACTCTCCAATAACTTCTATGTGTTTACGACTGATATTTAATTCTTCCATCGTTTCCCTAACTGCCGCTGCTTCAAAAGTTTCACCCGCTTCCACCTTTCCTCCCGGAAAAGAAGTATCGCCCGGCTGAGAAATTAAGGAGCTTCTTACTTCATAAAGGAGGTGCCATTCATTTTCTCTTTGAATAAGAGGAATTAAAACAGCATAATGTGTCTTATCTTTAAATTGATTCGGCCGATAATTAGCAAGCGATTGTCTAATCTGTTCTTCTTCACGTTTCAACTTCTTCCCCCCTCTAAAGTATTTTCATAAATTATAGCACTTTTTATCTCGTTTTCGAAATAAAAGAGATGGGATAGTTCATTATATTCCAAAAAAAGATTGTCAGCACTATAAAATTTTGTTATTATTCTTATGTTGCACCCTGTGCAAAGAATAACTGTAGATTAGCAAATAATTTACGGCAGAAAGGAAGTATACACATGAAAGCAGGCATTCATCCAGAATATCATCCAGTTGTGTTTATGGATACTTCGACAGGTTATAAATTTTTATCAGGATCAACTAAGTCTTCTTCAGAGACAGTTGAATGGGAAGATGGAAACACTTACCCTTTAATCCGGATTGAAATTTCATCTGATTCACATCCATTCTATACTGGACGTCAGAAATTTACACAAGCCGATGGACGCGTCGACAAGTTCAACAAAAAGTTCGGATTTGTGGACAAAAACGCAAAAAAAGAAGACTAATTTTAAACAGCTCAAAAAGCCGACCCAGGTGCTTAAAAGCGCTCCGGTCGGTTTTTATTTGCATTTGTTTTTAGAGACTCATTGATGGCTTTCTATTGTTTTGAAAAGGCCTTGCATCTCTTTAAATAATTTAATAAGATTTATTATTATAATGATTTAAAATATTGTTATAGGAGGAATAATTAATAGTAGTATGGAATCAAATGGAAAGAATAAAAAAAGTTTTGTACAGCGTTCACTAGATTGGGTGGAAAAAGTCGGTAATAAGATGCCGCACCCAGTAGTAATTTTTATCATCTTGTCGGCTATCACTATTTTAATCTCTGACTTGGTTTACCGCTCAGGCGTTTCAGTAGAGTTCTTTGATGCGAAAGCAGATGAAACCAGTACTATAGCAGCCGTCTCACTCTTAAACAGTGATGGCTTACGCTATATATTTGAATCGGCGGTTTCAAACTTTACTAGCTTTGCTCCTTTAGGAACTGTTCTCGTCACCATGTTGGGTGTTGGAATTGCAGAATGGTCAGGCTTAATCGGCTCTGCCTTGACTAAGTTAATTATGAAGGTACCTAATTCACTCTTAACCATAGTGGTTGTTTTTGCCGGTATTATCTCAAATATTGCCTCTGATGCTGGTTACGTAGTGGTTGTGCCACTTGGCGCTATTATGTTTGCTGGTGCTAAGCGTCACCCAATTGCTGGTCTAGCTGCTGCCTTTGCTGGGGTATCGGGCGGATTTTCAGCCAACCTTATGTTTGGACCAACTGATGCCTTATTAGGAGGGATCACTAACGTCGCTTTAAATGCCAGTGGCATTGATTATGAAGTTTCCATTAGTGGTAACTGGTATTTCTTAATCGTCTCTACTGTTTTCTTAACCATTATTGGTACTTTAATAACCGAAAAAATTGTTGAACCACATCTTGGTTCATACCATGGCGACTTTGATAAACATGAAACTAGCGAGCTATCCCTTAAGGAAGAAAAAGGTCTAAAGAATGCCGGGATCGCATTGTTAGTTTCATTAGTCGCGGCTTTTCTACTAATGAACCCTTGGTTTGGTCCCTTCCAATCAATCGATCCTGAGACCGGTCTAAAGACTTTACAACCCTTTATGAATACCGGCTTAATATTTATGGTTTTCTTATTATTTGGTATACCAGGCTATGTATATGGTCGTACAACTGGCAAAATTCAAAATTCTAATGACTTCGTGGAATCAATGATTGAGGCTATGCGATCAATGGCAGGTTTCATCGTAATGGCTTTCTTTGCTTCCCAACTGATTGCTTACTTTACCGAGTCTAATTTGGGAATTATTTTAGCTTCAACAGGTGCAGATTTCTTAAAAAGTCAAAAGATATCAGGAGTTCCTTTAATCCTTGCTTTTATTTTCTTTGCAGCTTTTATCAACTTGTTTATTGGTTCAGCTTCTGCCAAGTGGGCAATCTTAGCTCCTATCTTTGTTCCAATGTTTATTGCCATTAACTTGTCCCCAGAGATGACCCAAATGGCTTATCGTGTGGCTGATTCATCCACTAATATTATTTCACCATTGATGAACTATTTTGCAATGATTCTTGTGTTTATGCAACGATATGATAAGAAGAGTGGAATTGGGACCCTTATTTCAACTATGCTACCATACTCTATTGCTTTCTTAATCTTCTGGTCAATCTTATTAATTGTATGGTACAGTCTCAACCTTCCATTAGGACCTGGCGCACCCGTACAAGTTTCAATGATTCAACCTCTATTAGGGCTTTTATAAGATTTCATATAGTCAAAACAGGTGTTTCTTAATTGCTACAAAAACAATCCTACCTAATCAGCGTATAGGTGGGATTGTTTTTTGCTTGTTTTCTTATTCACATAATCTATCTATCTATTCATTTTTTTGATAAAATAATCATATTCTATTGTGCTTAGGAGAATTCCATGAAAAATCTTTATAAATTGATCTTTACTTTACTGCTTATTTCCATAAGTTTAATTTTAACTCATCCTTCCATATTAGCTAAACAAGAGTATACGATTGGAACTTCCGGTCAGACCAAACCACTCAACTATTTTGATGATAAGGGTCAATTAGTAGGAATTGAAATTGAAATCCTGCAAGAAATTGATCGACGTAATGAAGATATTGAGTTCAAATTTGAAATTACTGAGTTTTCTTCCCTCTTCGCAGGACTGGATTCTGGTCAGTTCGATCTAGTCGCCAATAATTTGGGTGAAAATCCCGAACGGCGTGAAAAATTTTTATTTTCCCTCTACCCATATGTCATCACTCACAATGTATTAATTACAGCTAATGATAGTAGGGAAGGCCTCACCATTGAACAAATGGCAGGCAAATCTTTTGGTGTCGTTCCTTCTTCCCCGCAATCTATCTACCTAGAAGCTTGGAATGAGACTCACCCTGATAAGGCAGTTGTTATCCAATATGCAGAGTCTGACCCAGCCTCTTTAATACGTGATGTTTATAACGGTCGAATCGACGCGACTATTTACGCCACAACCTATCTAAAGGATGTTGAGGATACTTACGGCATCCAATTAAAAATGCATCCGATAGCTAACGAAGAAGAAATTAGAATTCCTGGCTCTTATTTTATTTTCCGCAAAGATGAAGTTGAATTGCGGCAAGTGGTTGATCGAACCCTACAAGCTATGCGACAAGATGGTAGGCTGAGTGAAATTTCACTGAAATATTTAGGTCAAGATGATACTCTGCTAAATGAAACAATTATTCAGCGCAATCAGAGCTTTGAATCCCAAAGACTTAAAGAACAAACAAACAGTCAACTTATTTCATTAAATGCCATTAAAATCGCTTTCCCACGGATTCTTGAAAAACTTCCGATTACCTTATTAATTACTCTTATTGCTGGGATAATCGGCTTAATACTTGGATTTATTTTAGCTATCATCAAACTCAAAAAGATCAAAGGTCTAAGAGGGTTCGTCAATCTTTTTGTTTCTTTTATGCGTGGAACCCCCTTGCTTGTTCAGCTATTTCTTGCTTATTACGGCTTACCCATCTTTCTACAATGGCTTAATCGATCAATTGGTACTGATTGGGATGTGAATCAAGTCCCTGCCATTCTTTACGCTTTCTTAGCCATGGGACTAAATGAATCTGCCTATAACTCTGAAACGATTCGCTCAGCCATTCTTTCTGTCGATCATAAGGAGATTGAAGCTGCCTATTCTATTGGCTTAAATGCTAGTCAAACCATGTGGAGAATTATCTTACCTTCAGCTATGATTAATGCCATACCTAACCTAGGAAACAGTCTTATTCGCTTATTAAAAGGGACATCCCTAGCCTTTACCATTACGGTCGTTGATATGATGGGTCAAGCCAAAATAACTGCTGGCTCTAATTTACGCTTTTTTGAAGCTTATATTGCTATTTCATTGATATACTGGCTCTTATGCATTCTATTAGAATGGTTGATTAAAAAACTGGAAAGCTATTACCAAGTGGGCTGATTTTTAGAAAGGAACTTAAAATGTTAGAACTAAATCATTGGTCAAAGTCATTTCAAAATAAAAAAGCTATTCAAGATATCCATTTAAAAGTTGAGGCTGGACAAGTCCTGACTATTATCGGACCCTCTGGATCGGGCAAATCGACTCTACTACGAACAATTAACTTTATTGAACCTGCTGACGAGGGAACTATTCGTTTGGATCAGTTAACACTGAATGTTGAAACGGTCTCTCAAACTGATGTTCTTAACCTCCGTAGACAAACAGCTATGGTATTTCAAAATTATGCATTGTTTTCTAAAAAGACTGCGCTGGAGAATGTGATGGAACATCTTTTAATGGTGAAAAAACTTTCTAAATCTCAAGCAAAGGAAAGGGCCATCCCCTTCCTACAGCAAGTTGGTATGGGGGACCATCTAGATGACTACCCTCACCAGCTATCAGGCGGACAACAGCAAAGAGTTGGAATTGCTAGGGCTTTAGCGATTGAACCCAAAGTTATCCTATTAGATGAACCCACTTCTGCTTTGGACCCTGAACTGGTTGGAGGCGTTTTAGACCTTATTCAAAAAATTGCCCACCAGCATATGTCCTTAATCCTTGTAACTCACGAAATGAAATTTGCCCAACAAGTATCAGACCGAGTCGTATTTTTAGACAAAGGTATCCTTTTAGAAGAAGGAAGCAGCTACGATGTTTTTAATAATCCACGACATCAACGAACACAAGCTTTTATTGAAAGTATTTCCTAAATAAATAACGCTCTCTTTGATGGATTAATCCCCATCAAAGAGAGTGCTGTTTTAATTTCTTTTTTTAATTCTAAGATTAATGAGTAGCGCCACCAACAGCTTTGATATCTTCTTTTTCATTATACTCAACAATCGCTTCAATTGCTTTTTCAATTCCCTTAGCAATATCCTTCAATGACATTGAAGGAACGTTTGGCTTATCAACCACTTGTTGGGTCATAAAAGGAATATGCATAAAGCCTGCTTTAGTATTCGGCATCTCTTTTGCCGCAAAATAAAGTGACTGATACATAATATGATTACAAACGAAAGTCCCAGCAGTATTCGAAACGCTTGCGGGTAGACCGGCTTTACGAATAGCTTCTACCATTGCTTTAACCGGTAAGCTAGCAAAATACGCAGGTTCTCCGTCTTTTTGAATAGAAACGTCAATCGGTTGATTGCCTTCATTATCTGGGATACGCGCATCATCTTGGTTAATGGCCACACGCTCAGGTGTTAACTCCGCACGCCCCCCTGCTTGACCGATGTTTAAAATAACATCCGGTTTTACTTCCAAGGCTTTTTCACGAACAACTTCCGCTGATTTATGAAAAACAGTCGGTATTTCTAATTTTATGATTTCTGCTCCTGCAATCTCATCAGGCAACATTCTTACTGCTTCAATGGCTGGATTTACGTCTTCGCCACCAAAGGGATCAAAGCCTGTTACTAAAATTTTCATCAAATTCCTCCCTATTCACTTCTATTTTACAATTAAAAAGCAAAGAAATACATTAATACAATATGGACTACAATCATTACCACTGCAACTGGAATCTGCTGTTTAATGACGCCATACTCATTCTTCATTTGTAATAGAGCTGCTGGCAAAGCATTAAAATTTCCAGCCATCGGCGTTATCAAAGTTCCACAATAACCAGCAGTCATGGCTAAGGCTCCTGCCACAAAAGGATCTGCCCCTAAGGCAAATACAAAAGGTATTCCTATTCCTGCAGTAATAACGGTGAAGGCTGCGAAAGCATTGCCCATAATGGCAGTGAAGATTACCATTCCCATTACGTAAGCAACCACTCCAAAGAAACGGCTATCAGCAGGAACGACGCCACCAATCAAACTGGCAATGACATCACCAACACCTGCCGCTGTAAAGACTGCTCCTAAAGCGGCTAGTAGCTGAGGTAAAATACCTGTAGTAGAAACTTGTTGTACCATTCGACTATTTTCATCAAGAAACTCATAGGGTTTAGCTTTTGAAACGATGAACACTATAACGGTGGCTAAAACTGCACCCATTGCGATCCCGACTACATTAAAGCTTTGAATCGTAAATCCAATAATTAAAGCCACTATCCCAAGTGTTAATACAGGGATAAAGATTTTATTACCGACTCTTTCAGAACGAGCTTCTGCTTTATCTTCATCAACTATTGGTAAAGTTCCCACTTTAACTTGTTTAAAGAGTGATAAAGCACCCATGACACAGATGATAATTCCGATAATCATAGGGGGGATAAATTGTCCACCTAAAAAAGTGAGACCAGATAAACCCCAAAACATGGCTGTTCCAACTCGATTAGGATTCGTTTCGTCTGTAAAAGCTCGCCATGCCGTGTGGAGAAGTTGCAAACCAATAAGAATAAAAGTGATTTCCAAAAGCATTGGCACATAAGGTTCAAGTGCGGCATTGAAGCTTTCAAGGAAAGTTATCGCTAGAAACCCAGCATAATTACTTAAGAGCTGCATTATTTAACCTCCCCTTTATGATGACGTCTAATTTTGACATCCAATAATAAGTTGTAAACGACCACTACAATTAAAGCAATGATAGCAATTGGCATTGAAGCAACGGCTACATTAGCCGTCGTTCCTTCATAACCTAACTCTTTTAAAGTCCCAGCAATCAAGAGGACTCCAGCTGAACCTATGAAAGTATTTTGTCCAAAAAAGTTTCCGAAGTTCTCATTAGCCGCCGCACGCCCTTTAATCAATTCGGTTTCTTCTTCATTAAGATCGTCGCCTACTTTTAACTTAGTTGCTGCTTCACCCATTGGGTAGATTAATGGACGCACAAATTGTGGGTGTCCTCCCAAACGAATTGATAAAAATCCTGCAATTATACGAATCAACATATAAAGAGAGTATAGCCAACCAGTGGTTAACCCCTTTAGTTTTCCAATCAGTTTAACAGCTTGCTGTTTCAAACCATAAGCTTCTGATAATCCAATCATTGGTAAAGATAAAAAGAATAAAGATACAACTCGCTGTTTAGTATAAGTTTCTCCCAAAATTGTGAAAAATTCAGCCAGGGAAATCCCTGAAACTAAAGCTGTAGCTAATCCTGCCAGTATAACAGTTGCTAAGGTATCTAGCTTAAAATAAAAACCAAGAACGATAATAATAATTCCAATTAATTTAATCCATTCCATAAGTAACCTCCTTTTTTATGTTAGATTCTAATAGTACCATAGAGCTAACTCTATAACAAGTTCGTTTTATTGTTATAATCTTTTGCTAATATGGATAGTTTATTTATTGAAAAAGAAGGCTTCAAAACGAGCCTTCTTTTTTTATTTTAACTCCGCTTGTTGGATCTGCGCTTTGAGGTTTTGATCTTGGGAATAGTCTAAAGTGGTTTTTGTTTTATTGACTAGTTTGACTGGAATGGTTTCTGTCTGTAATTCGTGGCCATTATAATTAGCCTTTAAGCTCACTTCAAAAATTTGACCAACAAAGCCTGACAATTGAATCTGATTCTGTGAATACTCCTGACCATCAATATTAAATGAAATTACTTGAAAAGGTAGATCAGGTCTTACTCCTAATAGAGCTTTATCCACCATTAAAGTGTTAGTCACTGGTACTAAGGACAGCTTATGTCGGAGTGTTTCTAATTGACTATAATCTAAATCAAACCAAACCTCTTCGGTTTTTCCTTGATAAGTATATTGAATCATCACATTTTGTATTCGAGGCTCAATTAAAATGCCTCCTTTTGAGTTAATAGACTGAGTAGTTTGGTCTTCACTCAATATTTTTAGATCACGATATTCATTAGAAAGAGAGAGTTGGACTGGTAAGGGATAAAGATTAATCGCATATTTAGGAAATATCAACAGAAAGCTTCCCGTTTTTTCTGTTTTCGCCAACTTACTTCCTTGCCATTCAATACCTGTTGATAAATTACCATTTAGCAATAATTGTGGAAAATCAATATCAGCTTCTTGATAATGTTCAATTGTTCGTTTGACATCTAAATCTGTCCAGGGCGCTTCAGTAATAGGTGTTTTTACTACCGCTGCTGCCTTTAAATAATCTTTCTTTTTAATAGCCTTAGTGAATTGCTCTTCAACTGCTGCTTTAGAAAAATTTAAGCGATAAATCATGACAAAACTAATTACTCCTAAAAAAATCAGGCTAAAACCAACAAGCTTTTTCCAATCAAAGCCTTCTCGCTTAGTTAGTACCCTGTGGTCTTTATGATCTAATTGTGTAGTCTCAGATTTATTATCCTCCTGGTCTGTTGACAAGTTTCTTTCATCTTGTCCATGATATAAATCCATTCTACTTTGGGACAGGATAGAATCTTTTGGACTCTTTTCATTTTCTAATAGATTTACTCTTCCATCAAAGGATGCACTATCATTTTCTTTATATAAATGATCATTGTTTAACGGCAAGCCACACTCTGAGCAATATTTAGCATCTGGCAGATTTTCATAACCACAATTCAAACATTTCATAAGTATTCTCCTTCTTACTATATTCAACCATATCTATAAGAAATATATATTTTTCTCAAAAAAGAACCCCTCACTTAGTAAGGGTATTTCTTATTTATTTACTTGAAAGTTTGGATAACTGTGCAAAAAAGTCTTGATTATTATCTGTCTGACGCATTAATTGTATTAATTGTTCGGTATATTCTAAACCGTTAGAAGTCATTAAATTGCGCAAGTCCCAGATTTGACTTAAATAGTTTTCCTCAATTAATAATTCTTCTTTACGGGTAGAAGATTTTTTAATATCAATAGCTGGGAAGATACGTCTTTGGCCTAATTCTCTGGACAAATGAAGTTCCATATTGCCCGTGCCTTTAAACTCTTCATAAATAATGTCATCCATTCTTGATCCAGTATCTACTAGAGCAGTAGCTAAAATCGTTAAAGACCCGCCATTTTCAATGTTTCTAGCTGAACCAAAGAACCGCTTAGGAAAATAAAAAGCTGCAGGATCGAATCCTCCGCTCAATGTTCTTCCACTCGGTCGCACCACCAAATTATAAGCTCGTGCTAACCGTGTGATTGAATCCAAAAGGACAACAACATCTTGTCCATCTTCCACCAAGCGACGTGCATGAGAAAGTAGTAAATCTGCCAAACGCACATGGTTTTGCGGTCTTTCATCAAAAGTTGATGAGACAACCTCTGCCTTGACTGAACGCTCAATATCAGTTACCTCCTCAGGACGCTCATCAATTAAGAGAATAAAGAGTTTACTATCAGGATAATTACTGGCAATCCCTCGTGCTATCTCTTTTATAATAGTTGTTTTACCAGCCTTAGGTGGTGCGACAATCAATCCCCTTTGACCGAACCCAATTGGTGCAATCACATCAATCAGGCGGTTTGATAAAACATTTTGTTTATATTCCAATTTTATCTGCCGGTCTGGATAAATGGGTGTTAGACTGGCAAAAGCATCTCGATTAAGCGTTTCTTCAGGATCTCTCCCATTGACGCTCGATATCTGCATCAAACCATAATAACGTTCTGAGTCCTTAGGCGGTCGAGCAGGTCCTCCTACTCGATCACCATTTCTCAAGGAAAACCGGCGGATTTGTGAATCTGAAATATAAACATCTTCCCTACTAGGAGAGAAATTAATCGGACGAATAAAGGCTAGGCCTTCATCATTAGGAATATCTAAGATACCTTCCACTTGGAAAAAACCTTGCTTTTCCTTTTGTGTTCGCATCACAGCTAAAGCTAATTCTTTTTTAGACAGTTGACTAAAATCAGGGATTTTTAATTCCCTAGCATAAGCATATAAGTCTTTTACTTCTTTATTTAATAAATTCTCTAAGGAAAATGCATCACTCACTGGGTACTTCCTTTCTATTCATCCTCAACCATTTGGATATCAGCTCCGACTTCTTGCAGTTTTTCAACAATATTTGAATAACCTCTTAAGATATTATCAACACCTGTAATCTCTGTTTGACCCTCTGCCATTAAACCAGCAATAACTAAACAGGCTCCTGCTCTTAAGTCACTGGCACGAACTGGAGCACCAGTCAATTTAGCCGGGCCCTCCACACGAATAATATCGCCATCCACCTTAATATTAGCTCCCATACGATTTAATTCAGGAATATGCTTAACTCTTTGAGGGTATATGGTATCCGTAATCGTTCCCTTTCCATTTGCTTTAATTAATACAGAAGTTAATGGCTGCTGTAGATCCGTTGCAAATCCTGGATAAGGTTGGGTTTTTAATGAAACCATTTTTAAATCATCCGAGCGATGAACGAGAATACTATCTTCTCCAATTTCCATCTTAGCACCCATCTCATTTAGTTTGGCGATAAAACTTTCAATATGCTCAAAAATTACATTATTAATTTTAATTTCATTTCCCATTGCTACTGCAACTGAAATATAGGTTCCTGCCTCAATTCGATCGGGAATAATTGTATGAGTGGTTCCTTTTAGACGGTCGACACCTTCGATTCGTATAACTGAAGTTCCAGCTCCACGAATTTTTGCCCCCATTTTATTTAATAGAGTCACTAAATCAATAATTTCTGGTTCACGTGCGGCATTCTCAATAATCGTCTTCCCCTCAGCTCTAACTGAGGCTAAAATAGTGTTGATAGTTGCTCCAACTGAAACCACGTCCATATAGATTCGATTTCCATTAAGCCCTTCGGGAGTTGAGAGGGTAATTACCCCGTATTCATCCTCAACCACCGCACCCAAAGCTCGGAAGGCTTTTACGTGCTGATCAATTGGACGAGGTCCTAAAAAACAACCTCCGGGTAACCCTATTACGCCCTCCCCAAATTTTGATAAGGTTGCTCCCATAAAGTAATAAGAAGCTCGCAAACTCTGAATTTTACCTGTTGGCATAGGGATTGACTGCATATGAGAAGGGTCAATTTTTAATATATTATTTTCAAAAGAAGTCTTGACGTGGAACTCATCCAAAATTTCAAGTAGAGAGTGGACATCTTGAATATCTGGCACTCCTTCTAAGATAACCTCCGAATCGGCTAAAATGGCTGCTGGAATTAAGGCAACGGTAGAATTTTTTGCTCCATTAATATTAATTTCACCATTTAGTGCTTTGCCTCCACGGATGATCAATTTTTTCATAGATAATGACTCCTTTTTATCAAGATTAGTCGTTATTTCGACATCTTCGTATAATTTTTTTCTAATTCTTTTTCAATAGCGGCTTGAATACTAGCTAAGCCTTGCCACTGCTGAGGATCTCTTAACCCTGCAGCATTTATCATATTAATAATTTGCTGATGAACTTCCTTAGCTTCAATTTTTAGACGATGTTTTAACCAAGCATCATCTACATAGATTAATTCATGGGCCACAATATTTCTCGCGTATTTTTCAATATGTCGTATTTGAACAGCTAACTTTAAAATTTTCGGGTCTTTTACATAGTCTTCTACTAACTTTAATAAGTGACTAGAAGAAACATAGTGCGAATAATTAAAATGTTTCCCATAGTAGCGTTCCCAAGTTCTATTAATTTTGCCATTTTTATCAGCTTCGATTAAAGACTGGTTCCACTGTAAACCGCGATAAATAGGGATCCCTTCATCAGTTTCTTTCATTACCTCAACCAAATAACGTTCAAGATCGGGGAATACCGTGTTTTCTAAAGTTAGCCTTAATACATCTACCAATAAAGGTGTAATTGCTCTTAAATAATCATCATATTCTTTAATTTCCAATTTAATGGCTAAGCCTTGAATATAAGAATAGACACGACGCTCTAAAAGACTAGGCTTTGTAAGATAGTCCATTTCAACTTGCCCAGATAATTCTTCGATCGTTTTCAAATCTGTATGAATATAAGCATGACCTAATTGCAAAAGTTTAGATAATTCTTGACTTTCCCAAGAAGGATTGTCTTCTAAAAATTTGAGCATTGTTTGATAATGCTGATGATAAAGTAACTGTTTCAGCAAAGCAAATTGAGTCTGATTATTGTGAATACTATTATGTGACAATGAATCCACATCCTAATTTCTTATAATATAGGCGTATTTTATCATATTGAAGCTTAAATTTCGAACGAAGCAGCAAATTGTCATCAAATCGTGATAGCATTAAAATAGATTTTTTAACTTAGCTAACTACAATTATCTTATCTGGAATAAAAAGGAGACCCATTCAAATGAACCGGTCTCTCTAACTTTTTTATTTTTAGTCTTCTTCTAATTCTTCTAAATCATCGTCCTCTTCGTCAAAATCTTCATCTTCATCGAGGTCGATTTCTTCGTCACCTAATTCAGATAAATCCGTTGCATACTCATTCAGCTCTTCATCTTCATCTGGCTCATCTTCCTCAACGTCAGCAACTAGGATTTCGATTGGTTCATCTTCTTCGTCCTCTTCGTCTTCTTCATCTTCGTCTTCATCATAAACATACCCATCATCGCTATCTTCAGGGTCATCATCATTGTAATCAATCATATCTTCTTCATTGTCAGCGAAAGCATTCACTTTTCCTGACTTCTTCTTACGGCGTTTTGAAGCTTCTTCTTCAGAAGAAGTAATGATTTCCTCATCAATTTCATCCACTGCGTACCATGATCTTAATCCCCAACGGTTGTCTCCTACTGAGATAAAACGCCCATCAATATTTAAATCTGTATAAAAGCGAATCATTTTGGCTTCAATAAACTCATCTGAAACTTTTAGATAGCTTTGTATATCTAAAAGCAGTTGAGTAAAATCAATAGCCTCACCATTTTCTTCTAAAATAGCATATGCCACTTCAATTAACGATAATTCTTCCTTTATTTGGCCTTCAAATTTCTTTAATTCCATTTTTATCCTCCTTAAAATTCTCACTAGGAATTGCTAATTTATGATGTAAATTTCAATTGATAGAAATAATCACCTAGTGATTGATCGTTCGTATGCATTTGATAGTGAATTTGTATCATTTGACCGTCAGCTGTCTTACTATAGTCAATTCTATGCGTTTTGATTTCTAATAATATGATACCTTGATCACTTTCATATAGAGTGGTGGTTGCATGATTTATATTAAAAACTAAAGTCTGCTTTCCTTGATCTACCTTCACTTTGTTAATCTTTTGTTTTGAATCATCCAGTTGCCATTTTACTTCAATTTTTCTTTCTAATTGATCATGATAAATTAGTTTTTGATAGGTAGAAAGAATATAAGTATGACCTTGACAGGAGTGCTCCCATCGGTCTGAATGTTTCGTTTGTGCATAATTTATTTTTTGCTCGACATAAACATCGACTGCTTGTTTTTCCATCTTTCTCCTCTCATCCTTATGTCGTCTCTGATACACCAGGACGGACTCGAACCATCATCTTTCGCTTAGGAGGCGAGTGCTCTATCCAGCTGAGCTACTGGTGCTTAATTGATTAATAAGTAGTTTTACTTTAAAGCTTTCATGTTATTATAAAACAAAATTTGCTATAATCAAAGTGTTAATAGCCTTTACAATTTAACAATTTGAGGAGTATTCGTCAATGACTGATTCAAATCTATTATCTATTCTATCACAACATAAATGGTTAGTTTTTCAAGAACAAGAAAACCCACTGAAAGATCAAAGAGATGTAGCCTTAGCTTATCAAGATAGTTTTCTTAGATATCTCCTACAAAAAAATGACCTTCAAAAAAAAGATAAAGCTTATGGTATTTTTCATTTTTATCCTATTTTTAAACCGAGTGTCTTCTTAGGAGCTAAAGATAAACTTTTAAAAAACTTACCCAAGGGTGTTAGCTATTTAAAAGAAGCAGGCTATCAAGTATCTGTAAGACCACATGGTGGATTGGGAGTGGTTGAAGATGCAGGCATCCTAAATTTTGCAATTGTAACAGACAATCGTTCAATCAACTTATCAATTGACCAAGCTTTTAGCTTTTCCATTGCAGTAATTCAAGCGACTTTAAATCATTACGGTTTAACAGTAGAGGCTTATGAAATTGCTGATTCTTACTGTCCAGGTAAATATGATGTGGTCATTAACCAAAAAAAGGTAGGTGGAATTGCACAGCGTCGCTATAAAGATGCTGTTACTACTGCTGCTTATATTGGTGTCAATGGTAACCAATTTGCTCGTGGCCAACTAATGAAGCAATTTTACTCACTTAGTCAATCCGATCAACGCTTTCCTACTATTGAACCTCGTTCTATGTCAACGCTATCTGAAATTCTTGGCCAAGATCTTTCCTTGTCTGATTATCAAAAACATTTTATAAACTACCTCTCTCAAAAAACAGCGATTGATCAAGGAAATTATAAAGACCCTGAATTAATTTCTATCTATCAACCGCTATTTGAAAAAGCCTATCAACGTAGTCAAAAAATTCAACCACTAACATAGAAAAGTCTAAAGGAGTGAAATAGGTGTCTGAATTCCAAAATATTATTGCCAATCAAAAACTTGAACGTGAAAAAGTTTTCCGTGATCCTGTTCATGATTATATTCATATTCGTGACCGTATCATCATTGATTTAATTGACACCAGAGAGTTTCAACGCTTGCGCCGCATCAAACAATTAGGAACTTCTTCTTATACTTTTCACGGTGCAGAACACTCTCGTTTTAACCATTCGCTAGGTGTTTACGAAATTACCCGTCGCATTATCAGCCAATTTGACCGTAATTATCGCTCTAAAACGGATGGTGATGGGTTATGGAATAATGATGAACGAATGGTTGCTATTTGCGCAGCCCTTTTACATGATATTGGACATGGTCCTTTCTCACATACTTTTGAAGCTATTTTTAATACTGACCATGAGGCCTTAACTCAATTAATTATCACTTCTAAGCAAACGGAAGTTAACCAAGTTTTAAGAAGATTAGGTGATGACTTCCCTGAAAAGGTAGCGTCCGTCATCAATAAAACCTATCCTAATCAACAAGTTGTTCAATTAATCTCCAGTCAAATTGATGCCGACCGTATGGATTATTTAAGAAGAGATGCCTTTTATGCAGGGGTATCCTATGGTGAATTTGACTTAACTCGCATTTCGCGTGTCATCCGACCGTTTGATAAAAGAATCGTTTTTGATTTTTCTGGTATGCATGCGGTAGAAGATTATATTATGAGTCGCTATCAAATGTATATGCAAGTTTATTTCCACCCAGTTTCTAGAGGAATGGAACAAGTCCTCAAGGGACTTTTAGCTCGTGCTAAAGATTGTTATCTTGAACGTGACAACTGTCAAAAAATTGAGGCTCCTATCCACTTACTCGAACCTTTTTTAAAAAACAATTGGACCCTTGATGATTATCTCAAGTTAGATGATCATATAATGAACGCTTATTTTATCCAATGGGCAGATGAAAAAGATCCCATTCTTGCTGATTTGGCCTACCGTTTTATTAATCGTAAGCCTTTTAAATCAGTCATTACAAATGACAATGAAAGAGAAGAACTACGTACTGCCATCTTCAATGAATTAAGTAAAGTCGGATTTGACCCTAACTATTATATTAATGAAGATTCCAGCTTTGACCTTCCTTACGATTATTATCGACCTTATCACTCAAGTCAAAAAGTACAAATTGACTTAGTCACTAAAACCAATCAAGTTGTCGAACTTTCTCAAGTTTCAAGTTTAGTTCATTCCTTAACAGGTCAAGTCAGAGGAGACCATCGTATTTTCTTTCCTAGAGAGTTTATTGCTGATTTATACAATTTGCCTCAAGAAAGTCTCACTGATAGTCAAAAGAAAATTTTAGATGCTTATACCAATGAACGCCACGATGTTACCCACAATATTCAAGAACGCTTATTCTAGAAAGGAAATCTATGAAAAAAGAAAAATCATGTGGAGCAGTTATCTACTATAAAGATAATCAAGACTTTCTTTTTCTCCTCATCCAACATGAAAATGGTGGCCACTGGGCATTTCCTAAAGGACATATTGAAAAAGGTGAAACGGAAGAAGAAACAGCCCTTCGAGAAATTAAAGAGGAAACAGGTCTCGAAGTTGAATTGAATAATCAATTCAGAGAGACTACTCACTTTTCTCCTAAAAAAGATGTTATGAAAGAAGTCGTCTATTTTATAGCAAAGACAAACTCAAATAAAGTCACTCGTCAATTAGAAGAAGTGAGTCAATTCATATGGCTTCCTTACCAAGAAGCTCTAGATAAAATTACTTATTCGAATGATAAAGACTTATTAGTCAAAGCTCAGAACTTTCTTCATTAAGAAAACCCATTAACCTATGAAGCGGTGAGATAAACACTGCTCATAGTTAATGGGTTAATCTTTTTTCATTTTAAATCTTTTCTTGGTCTTCTGACTTATTGAGAGTTTCATGGCTTTCGTCTGACTTTACCTCTTCTTCCAGAACGAGATCCCCTTCTAGATCTGTGTTAACAGCAACAACTTCTTCTGCTTCATCAGAAGGCTCAACTACTTCATAAGTTTCAACTTCCTCAAATTGGTTGGGCTCTGTTACCTCAAAATCCATTGGCTCGGCAACTTCAACTTCCTTTGTTTGTCTTGGGTCAATGTCTTTTGCTTCCTCTTTTACAAAGTCGGCTTTATGAGTGTCTTTTTCTTTTGATACCGACTCTTGATGAAGGACTTCACCTGTCCTAGGATCAAAATCCGACCTCGGAGCCACTTTATCAGTGACCTCAGGCTCAATAGTAGCTTGCGGTTTTTGACGCTTGTTCATTAGATAGTGATAGCCAAAATAAACAAACAAACATAAAACAGATAAGATAAGTATTCCTGCAAGAACCTTATCCCAATCGACTTGCATCCAACCATTGAATAAAGCAACAGCAATTATCACTAAGGCTGAAGCCCCAATATGACTCGCTAACTTTTGACCAAAAGTTAGTGATTTTGTGTAATAGATTAGGAACAATAGACCTAAAATAATTCCTAAAATTACAATGGATAAGAAAGTATAAATTTGAGGTCCTCCCAAACTGGTTAATAATCCATAAGTTAGTAAAGTAACTAATAAACCATATTGCACAAATGATCCGGCACGCTTGAACATTGAAATTCCTCCTCTATGTCTGTACTGATGGTTCAATTATACCATATTTGAGACAATAAGCCGTCTAAACGAATTGTATTTTTATACAGTCGAAAAACAATGCTCAACATGTCGTATCACTATTATTACCAAGCAGGTTGATCCGAACCCTTTGAAACTTCTTCTATTTTTTTAGCTGTTTGTTCACTTTGATAAAGTTCTACAATTTTTAAAAATAGTGGGTTTTTACTATCTTCCTTACGACTAGCAATAATATTTTTATATGAATCTGGTAGCTTTTCAATATCCGCCGCATCGTTAAAAATAACGAGATCTTCTTCGAGTTCTGCATCATTGGCAAAATTATTATTAATAACCGCAGCTGCTACATCGGGTAAAGCCGACACTAATTGTGCAGCATCTAATTCTTCAAACTTTAAATTCAATTCATTTTTGGTGATATCACTTACTTCAGCTAACACACCCGCTTCATCATCCACTTCAATCACGCCTGCTTGTTCAAGAGCTAGTAAAGCACGCCCCCCATTTGTCGCATCATTTGGAATAGCAATCTTATCTCCTTCTTTTAATTGATCGAGAGAATCAATTTTTTCAGAGTAAACTTTCAAAGGTGCAACATATGTATAACCTATCGATACTAAATCTCCGTCATTAGCTTGGTTCCAATCATTTAAAAACTCAACATGCTGGAAGGCATTTAAATCAATCGATCCATCAGACAAAGATATATTTGGCTGAACATAGTCATTGAATAGAACCAGTTTGATTTTTATTCCTTCCTCCTCTTCTGCGATATCAGCAACACTTTGCCAAACATCTTCTTCATATTCTGAAGCGACACCCACTGAAACACTCTGACCTGAAAAATCTTCTTTATCTTCAGCGAAGACATTATTGAGAGTAACCCCCCCTAATAAAGAACCCACTAATAATACTTTTAAAAATTTTTTCATCATAATTCTCCTTTTCTAATACTTTCTTTTATGTTTTTCTGCCTTTCGAATCAACCAATTAAATAGCAATTGACTGATCAAAACAATTAATAAAATCAATAAGGTTGCTACTATGACAACGTCAAAACGACTTCTTTGATAGCCTCTAGCGATCGCAACGGTTCCTAAGCCACCTCCAGCTACTACACCCGCCATAGCTGTCAAGCCAATAACATTAATAACAGTCGAAGCAGATACTCTTAATAAAGATCCTAAGCCCTCTCGAATATAGACACGCCATATGATGTCCCACGGTGAAGACCCCATGGCCTGAGCCGCTTCAACAATCCCTTCATCTACCTCTAACAAAGCAATCTCCACCTGCCTAGCAAAGAAGGGAATCGTTCCTACAATGATAGGAATGGCAGCCGCCGTCGGGCCAATGGAAGTATTTACAAGCATACGTGTAAAAGGGACTAATAAAGCCAAAAGAATAATAAAAGGAATGGATCTAAAAATATTAATAAAACTGTCTAAGACTTGATAAATCCATTGGTTTTTTAAAATACCTTTTGGTCCTGTTACAACAATAACTACGCCAAGCATTAAACCTAATAAACCTGCAAAAAGGATGGTCAGTATCAGCATATATAAGGTTTCGATAGTTGCAACAATAAATTCGTCGAGAATGGGCCAAGCATTGGGTAACCATTTTTCTAAAAAAGATGATAAATTGGGGAATTGGTCATTAATAAAGGAATATACATTTACTTCTAATTCATCCACTTAACACCCTCCCTATCGGTTAAAATCTCGACATTTACTTTATGTTTTTCCAGAAAGACTAAAGCTCGTTCCCAATCTTGCGACTTTGATTCAACCGTGACAACAAGATTACCTACAAATGATCCTCTTAAAGCTTCAATATTACCATATAAAATATTACAATGTACCTGATAGTCTCTGGCTAACTGTGCAATAAAGGGCTCCGTCACCTCTTGACCGACAAAGGATAAGCGAGCGATGAAATAATCTTCTGAAGAGTTAGCTCCTCGCATTTCTTTAAGCACTAATTCATAGTCCCAATCAAAGTGGGTAGCCATATTTATAAACTCTTGCGTCAATGGGTTTTGAGGTTGGGTAAACATTTCGACAATGCCATTCTCTTCAATCACTTGCCCTTCAGCCATTACAGCCACTCGATGACAGAGGTTTTTAACAACATTCATATCGTGAGTAATCATTATAATCGATAAGCCCAATTCTTGATTTAACTGCCTTAGCAAATCAAGAATAGAA
Source organism: Facklamia sp. P12932 (assembly GCF_050409545.1). Lineage (NCBI taxonomy): Bacteria > Bacillati > Bacillota > Bacilli > Lactobacillales > Aerococcaceae > Facklamia > Facklamia sp. P12932. The sequence continues at coordinate 20,750 of NZ_JBNUPG010000012.1, forward strand.
TGTGTGGTTTTAGGATCCAAAGCAGAGGTTGCCTCGTCACACAATAAAATTGAAGGGTCTGTAGCTAAGGCTCTAGCAATCGCTACTCTTTGCTTCTGCCCACCTGATAACTGTTCAGGATAGGCTTGAGCTTTATCTAATATGCCAACCATTTCTAACAAAGCAGACACTTTCGCTTCTTTTTCAGCAGTAGATAATTTTAAATCTTTAAGTGGGAAAGCAACATTCTCTGCCACCGTTCTTGAATTCATCAAATTAAAGTGCTGAAAGATCATCCCTATCTTCTTGCGAGATTTTCTCAATTCAGACGCTGACAGTTGCATCAAATCAACTCCATTTATTATCACTTGCCCGCTAGAAGGTCTTTGTAAAAGATTGATTGTTCGAACTAAAGTGGATTTGCCGGCACCAGAATAACCCACAATGCCAAAGATTTCCCCCGCTTGTATCTGTAAGCTTACACCTGAAACCGCTTGGATTTTTTTATTTTCTTTTTCAAAAGTGACAGATACATTTTTTAATTCAATCAAGTATTCACTCCTTTCAATAAAACACAAAAAACTCTCCTCCAATAAAGGACGAGAGTTAATACTTCGTGGTACCACCTTAATTTGTAACCTCATCACTAAGGTTACCTCTGCCAGTACGCAAGTGAGTATCACTTGTTATACTGAGGCTTACTAACGGTTGCAGCCGTTTATCCTTATTGCTATGCATTCAGGATAACCACTCCATGGCCATTTTCAATCGCTTCCTACTGCTTGATTTCACCCTACTCAAGCTCTCTTTAAAATAGTCTGACGATCTACTTTCCACATCTACGTGTTTCATTCGATTTGTTAGAAGTATTCTAATCAAAAAAAACAATCCTGTCAACCATTAATCTACAAAAAATTTTTATTGAAGGATAACTACCTTAGCAATAAGCATATAGCTAGTTATATTTAAGGAATCGCTAGATTAAATCCCTCACTCTTTTCTCATCAAAAATATTATTTTCTAATTTTTAATAATCCATTCCATCTTCTAGCATTACATTAAAGCCTTGTTTACTAACAACTTGCATTAACTGGGCTCTTTTCTTTTCGCCAATAGCAATTTTATTTTTAACTTGATTAGTAAAGCTATCCACTCTTTGGTTGCTATTTCTAGTGTCATAGTATTGTGTCATTTCCTTGTCATAGTCTGCCAACATTTGAAGATAATCTGGATTTGCGCGATAATAATTTTCAGATAATTTAAATTCGATTGGCATTCGTGGTTTCAATGGGGGTTGATCGTCCGGATAGCCATACCCAACCCCTACTAAAGGAAAAGTCAAGTCAGGTAGTTTTAATAGTTCAATGACTCTAGCTGAATCGTTTAAAATCGATCCAAAATAAACCGTTCCTAATCCTAAAGATTCAGCAGCGATCACTAAGCTTTGAGCTTGAATATAAACATCAGCCACTCCCTGAAAGAAATAATCCATTGAGCGATATTTTTCTCCTTGATAGCCTTTAGCCTTAGCTATTTCAGCATTGCGATGCCAATCCACAAGAAAAATCAATAGTTCAGGCACCTCGGCAAGATAGGCTTGTTTTGCAACCTTGGCTAATTCTTCGCGTAAAATACGATCAGTAATACGGACAACTGAAACGGCCTGCAACCCATTTGAAGTCGGACTGGCATTCATAGTTTCCATTAGTTGCTGACGAGTTTCCACTGCAACTGGGCGATCTTTATAAAAGCGAATACTACGGTGATTTTGAATCTGTCTGAGTGTTTCTTCCATAAAAAGGTCTCCTTTTAATTTGATGTCTCTAATTTAGCATTTACTGATTTTAATTTCTATTAATGAAAGGTAGGATATTTTTGAAAAAACATTTTCCTTTTATCATTGTTGGCGGTGGTATTGTTGGATCGACAGCTGCCTATTATCTGACTCGTTCTGGCTATCCAGTAATTCTTCTCGATAAAGAAGTTGGTCAAGCCAGCCAGGCGGCGGCTGGAATTATTTGTCCTTGGTTTTCCAAAAGAAGAAATAAAAAATGGTATCACCTTGTCGTTCATGGTGCAGAATTCTACCGTCAATTTATTCAAGATTTAACTGAAGACGGATTTGATGCTTCCAGTCTTTTTAAGGAAACTGGGACTTTGATTCTACGTAAAAATGAAAAAGACTTACACAGAGATCTTGAAAACGCAGATTCAAAAAGAGAGCAATCTCCTTCTATCGGAAAAGTTTCAACACTAACACAAGAAGCAATTCATGATTTGTTTCCTCTTATTGATAGCCCTTGGCCTGGCTCTTTAATTAAAGGGGGTGGCCGAGTTGATGGACAGGCATTGGTTGCTTTATTACATAAAGCGATTCTAACAAAAGGGGGGGAAATAGTTAAAAAAGAAGTTCAGTTGCTTAAAGAAGGAAAGAGCTTTTTGATTCAGTCTGATCAAGACTCATTTACTGCAAATCAGGTCCTTTTGGCAGCAGGACCCGCTGTCAAAGAACTTCTAAGCTCCTTGCGGTTTGATTGTAACTTACGCCCTCAAAAAGGCCAGCTATTTTCTATCTACCACCCACAATGGGTCGATAACAACTGGCCTGTTATTATGTCACCGGGTGGCATTGATATCCTTCCCTTTGATAATGGTGAGATAGTAATTGGCGCAAGTCATGAAGATGACCAAGCAAAAGACTTAACCATTAATCCCATGGTTATCAAAGAGCTAAAAACAAAGGCTGAGCAAATTTTTCCGGATGTTTTTAACTATCCTCTTTATCGAGTAAAAGTAGGTACTCGAGCCTTCACTGACAATGGCGATATCTTAATCGGATCCATCCCTGATTTATCCAATCTATGGACAATTTCTGGCTTAGGGTCTTCCGGCTTAACAAGTGGACCCTATCTAGCTTATCAATGGGTCCATAAAATCATCAATAATTATTGGGATCTTCCCGAAGAAATTATTTCCAGTCACCAACTTGTTCATAAAATATAGCAAATGAAAAATTTCGACATTGATTTATTTCGAATTCATGGTACTCTATAAGTATTAAATGAATTGTTACGGAGGAATTAATTTTTATGTGGAAAGAATTTAAAGGTTTTATTGCAAATAAAAATGTTGTTACTATGGCAACTGGGATTATTTTAGGGTCAGCTTTTACAGCAATTGTTACTTCTTTAGTCGATAATATTTTTATGCCACTCATTATAGCCATTACAGGTCAAGCAGATGTTTCAGGTCTTGTTCTGACAGTTGGTAAGACTGAAATTGTTTATGGAGCATTTATCCAAGCAATTATTAATTTTCTTTTAATTGGTAGCTTCTTATTTATCACACTTAAAGCTTTAGAAAAAGCACAAAACAAAAAAATTATTTCTCCAGAAGAAGAGCCAGCAAGCCCTTCAGAAGTCGAACTATTACAAGATATACTCTCAGAATTAAAAAGTAAATAATTAATTAATTTTAATACCCAGACAAGCCCAGCTTTTCTGGGATTTCCCTTTTCTTGTGCACATTGCCTATCGTATAATCCACAAATTTCAGTTAAGCTAGAATTATTATGTAAGAAAGAAGGATTAAAATGGTTGAAATAAACTTAAAGTCGATTAATAAAAGATATGAAGGCGCAAAAACCAATTCAGTAACTGATTTTAATTTAGTTGTAGCTGATCAAGAGTTCATCGTCTTTGTTGGACCTTCCGGCTGTGGAAAATCAACCACCTTAAGAATGATTGCTGGTTTAGAAGAAATAACAGCAGGCGAACTGATTATAGATGGTAAATTGATGAACGACGTAGCACCTAAGGATCGAAACATCGCTATGGTCTTTCAAAATTATGCCCTTTACCCGCACATGACTGTCTACGACAACATGGCTTTTGGTTTAAAGCTGCGTAAGTATGATAAAAGTGAAATTACCCGACGTGTCAATCATGCCGCTGACTTACTCGGCTTAACTGAATTTTTAAACCGCAAACCAGCCGCTCTGTCCGGTGGTCAAAGACAAAGAGTCGCTTTAGGTCGAGCGATTGTTCGTGATGCCAAAGTCTTTTTAATGGATGAGCCTTTATCAAATCTTGACGCTAAATTGCGCGTACAAATGCGGGCAGAAATTGCCAAACTGCATCAGCAATTAAAAACAACTACTATCTATGTAACCCATGACCAAACTGAAGCTATGACAATGGCCAGTCGAATCGTTATTATGAAAGACGGCTATATTCAACAAATAGGTAGCCCTCAGGAAGTTTATAATAAACCCAATAATGTTTTTGTGGCAAGCTTTATCGGCTCACCAGCTATGAACTTCTTTACTGTTACTATTGAAAGTAATACCTTAACCAATAATCAAGGTATTAACTTGCCATTAAGCCCTCATCACAAAAAGTTGTTATCAGATAAGGGTTATTTAGGAAAAGAAATTATTCTTGGCATTCGTCCGGAAGATATTCACGCGGAAACAAGCATTGTTGCGAAATCTAAAGACTCGCTTGTTAATGCTAAGATTTCTGTCGCAGAGTTGCTGGGGTCCGAATCCATGCTGTATCTAACGATTGGATCAGATGAGTTCATTGCTAGAGTAAACGCACAAGAAGTATATACTCCAGGAGAATCTATTGAATTAGCCTTCGATATGGAAAAAATTCATTTCTTCGATAAAGAAAGCGAAAAAGTTATTCGCTAAATTAAGTATAATCTTTAAACCGTTTATTTACGAGGAGGTCTTACAATGAAAGCAAATGGAGTCATTCAAATTCCTCACTCTCTTCTTGATTTAGAGGGCTCTCATAAAGAAGGTTATTGTCTGTTTCATATCTTTTTTGAGCATTTGCAAACAGACTTTGATCAATCCTTGTGGTTATCTACTCTCAGATCAAGCAGTCAAAACATTATTGATTATATAAAACGAAATTCACATCACTTTGTTTATGTCATCCACAATTCTTTTTGGGCTAACCAAGGATCCCAAATGATGGAAGGAATTCTAAAAATGCTTAATGATGACTTTGGACAATCAGCGCTTGTCATCATAGGGTCTCCTTATACTGGTATAGAAAGTGTTGAAGATCAAATTTCTTTTGACGTGGCTCAGATAGAAAGTCATCAGAGGTTACTTAAGAAAAACACCATTAATCGCATGAGCCATTTGCTTTTACAACAAGTTGGTAGGAACTTACAAGAAAGTCATCTCGCCCAATTTGCTAACTATGGTCAAACGATTTCAGATGATCAAGATCGTGCGTTGATACGCCAACTCTTTCTAAATGGGGGGAATATTAGTAAAACCGCCCAGGATTTGTACTTACATCGCAACACGCTTAATTATCGAATTGACCGTTTAAATAAGTCAAGCGGCTTGAATTTACGCTTAATATCAGACTTGACTCTCTTATATTTACTGATTTGCTAATTTGAATAACCGATTATTTTAAACACATTACACATGAAAAGCCCAGTTACTGGAAGTAATTGGGCTTTTACTATTTTAAACGAAAGGTACAATCGGCATCATGATCATTAATAACACCAATAGCTTGTAAGTAGGAATATATAGTTACTGAACCTACAAATTTAAGACCATAATTTTTTAGGGAACGAGCGACTTCATCACTTAACTTTGAAGCTGTCTTAGGTTCTTTCTGACTTTTTGGTCTTAATACTAGCTGTCTGTTGGTGAAATGCCAGATATAATTATCAAAACTACCAAAATCTTGCTGAATTTTGATAAAAGCTTGAGCGTTGGTTATTGTAGCTTCTATCTTACCGCGATGACGAATAATCTTTTCGTTTTTTAATAAAGCCTCAACTTTATCTTCTTGATAATTGGCTATCTTTCGGTAGTCAAACTGATCAAAAGCTTGTTCAAAAGCTTGTTCTTTAGATAAAATTAGTTGCCACGACAAGCCGATATGAAACGTTTCTAACACCAACCATTTAAACAAAAGTAAATCATCATGTTCTGGTTTTCCCCATATTTTATCATGATACTGAATATAATAATCAGGCTTATTCGCTACCCATTGGCATCTTTGCATTTTTACCTCCTACTGGAAAATCATAAGCACTTGACGAATACCATAAATTAATAATCCAATCATAAAAAAATAATTTAATTCTTTAGTTAATACAAAAAAAGCAAGGTATTCTCTTAAAATAGCAAAAAAACCATGACCAAATTGGGTTCTTACCCCGACGACTCTTAAATCAAAACCGAAGCGCCAAGCATAAAGATAAGTCCTTAAAAGGTGAAAGTAACTTGTTACAATGAGCGTCTTCCCACGTTCAGGAAAACAATCATTTAAAAGCTCTTGAATATTAATGAGATTTTCTCTAGTCGTTCGAGCCTGATCTTCAATAGTAATGAAGTGATGGTCAATACCATTAGCAATTAAAAATTTCGCCATTTTTTCAGCTTCTGAAGCAATATTTTCGTGACTATTTCCCCCACTGACAATTAAATGCAGCTTTTGACCTTTTGCTCTACTTTGTTTAAAAATTTTTAATGCCCTTTTTAATCGATAAATTAAAGTCTTGTCCATCTCACCGTTCGCTGTTAATTGGGCGCCAAGAACTAATAAAATATCATTAGATCGCATTTTAAACTTAAATAGTAACAAGAGAAGGTTGAGAACAATAAAAAGAAAAAAATTAATAATTAAGTACATAGCCACTAAGGTATAAATAGCTAAGAACCGACTCATATAATAGTTTCTTTGTATAACAACCCATGCTGTAAAAATAACAATCCCAACAAAAGTAAAAGAGATCGTCAAATTAAAAAAAATACGCATGCCTGATAGCGAACGGTCATCTTCTATTCGACTTAACATTAAATAGGCTAACAACAAAAGAAAAAAGGGAATAATGATAGCAATTCCTGAACTTGAAAAATACAATAAATAGCGCATAAGTGATAATAGATACCATCGTGATTCATTAAGTATCGCAAAAAAAACTATCAGGAGTGAAAAATAAAGCAAAGCAATTAATGAGACTTTGCGCCATTTAAAAACGTAGACCAAAACGGATGAGACAAATAAAATGAAAGACAGAAAATACAACAAACCGCTCAGTCCTTTCTGTCGAAATCCAATTCATGATAAGCCGCATAAATTTCTTGTTTTTTGACATTTTGTGCTTGGGCAACCTGTTTAATGGCTGCTTTGGCTGAAAGTTTCTCTTTATCCATTAAAGATTGAACCTGGTCTTTATAGCTTAAGTCTGGATTGAGTAGCGTTTGCCTTTGATCTAATTGACCCATAGACTGCAACAAAAGGACACATTCACCTTTTAAAGAATGCTCCTCAAAATGATTGATTAGTTCTTGGCTTGTGCCTCTAAGATATTCCTCAAACTTTTTACTGATTTCACGAGCTACAACCACTTTTGTATCCGTTCCTAACAGCTGATTAATTTGCTGAATAGATTGCTTTAATCGATAGGGCGACTCGTAAAAAATAGCCGTTTCTTTTCGCCTTCCGATATCTGTTAGTAACTCAACTTGCTCATTTTTACTTCTTGGAAAAAAGCCATAATAAGTAAAGGTGTTTGCAGGTAATCCTGAAGCAACCAAAGAAGTAATGGCGGCACTCGCTCCTGGAAGGCTTATTACGGCTAATGAATTAGCCAGTAGGGATTGTACTAGAGGATGGCCAGGATCGTTGATTAGTGGCATACCAGCATCTGAGACTAGGGCAACCGTATGTCCCTCTCCAATATAGGCCGTCCACTTATCTACTTCCGATTGATTCGAGTGGTCGTGGAAAGAAATCATTCTTGTTTTAATATCATAATGCTTCAACAAAATTCCTGTTTTTCGCGTATCTTCAGCCAAGATTAGATCGACTTCTTGAAGAATTCTAACCGCTCGAAAAGTCATATCTTCTAAATTACCTATTGGAGTAGGAACCAAGTAGAGACAAGAGCTTTCTGTTTGATAACTCTTTTGAATATTCAAAATGCACTCACTTCCTTTAAGCTTAAATCTCTTTGTAAATGACAAATCAAATGCTGACTGTAATCTTTAATAATATAAACACCCTTATCAAAATTAGCCATACCGTTTTTAGCCAAGTAATATTCTTTTTTGGGACGATTTAACTGTTTGAAATGGTACTCCGCAGACATCGCTAAAGACTTATTCGGCCACTTTTCAACATAGATTAGTTTTAAAGGCTGCCGCTTTTTAACGCGAGTATACTTCGCTCCTTTGCCCTTATTATGAGCTTCTAACCTTTGCCTAAGATTGGTTGTAAATCCTCCATAAAGTGTTTTGTCATGACAGTATAAAACATAAAAGTAGAACCCTTCATCATTAATGATTTCCATAGTAGATCTCCTGCATCATAGGGGTATAGGATCCATCTTCTTGATGTACGATAATTGCAGGTTCAACTCGAACGCCTTGTCTTCCTCCCCTGGCAATGGCCTCTACCAAGACACTATTGGCATTTTCAGCTTGTTTTGGATGGACAAAGCAAAGGCGTTTGATAGCAAAGTGATGATTTAATAAACTCATCATTAGATCGTCTAATCTGTTTGGGCGATAAACAATAAATAGCCTGCCTTTTTGCTTAAGTAATTGGCTCGCTTTGCTCACCCATTCATCTAAAGTTAAGTGAATTTCATGACGAGCAATAGCATGATAAGGATTAGAATGTAATTTAGCTGCCTCATTGAGCGAAAAATAAGGAGGATTACAGCTGATAACATCTAATCGCTGATTATTTGCTTTTAATTGCCTTAAATCCCCCTGGATGATTTCAATTTGTTCTTCTAAACCGTTTAATCGAACCGATCGTTTTGCCATATCTGCAATATCTGCTTGCAACTCAATAGCTTGAATTTTAGCATCTGTCCGATGCGATAAGAGTAGAGGAATGATGCCACCGCCTGTACAAAAATCCATTATCCTTGAGGAAGAGGACCGCTGATTGAATGTGATAAAATTCGCCAGCAAAACGGCATCCACAGAAAAAGGAAAGTAATTTGGATTTTGTATTACATAACGGTTTTCTCGAATCAGAAAATCAAGTCGTTCTTCATCTTTCACCAATCGTATTTGTTCATCAGTCAGTTTTGGCATAAACAGTTCTTTTGTCATCTATTGCTCTCCTAAAGAGTCAATAATGTCTTGACAAAAGATACATTCTTCATTGGTTTCACGCTTACTACCAAAATAATGATGACAAATATGAATACCATCATTATAGAAGGCTTGAAGACGAGCTTGCCCACTTTGACGATGCTCAAGCGTTTGCTCTGATTTATCAATAACTTGATTTTTTTGATTTTCCTCATCTTTTAATGGCTTAATTTCTATTTGCTCAACTGCTTGGTACTGCTGCATCCTTAACCGATTGTTTTCATTAGTTAACCGTGTCACTTCTTCCGACAAGGTGTTAACCGTTTCGAACAATTGATTCAGCTCTTGGTTAACTTGCATAAGAAGTTCTTCAATTTTTATTTCAGACATGCTAACACCTCTCTTCATATTACTTCCATTCACACATTTTAATCGCTAAGCGCTCATAGGCCAACTGTGGTGTGACATTAAACAAAAGGAGTTTTTTACTATCCATTAAGAGCTCATTCATTCTATGATAGCTTGTTTGACTCATTTGATGATCGATTCTCTCTTTAATTCTATTTACCCTCTTTTGTAAACTTCCTAAGTGGTTTTCTTTAGATGGATAGTGACTCAATAACAATTGGGCATTCAACCAATTTAAATAATCGAGACCATCTTGGCCTTGATTATAATTAAGATAGGGTTTTAAATGTTGCTGAATAGCGACAAAAGCATAAGGGTTTTCTTGTATCAATAACTGATAAAAATATTCTATGGCTTTTAGCCAAGCTTCGAAAGACTCCGCCTCATAGTCATCCATTAAATTCTCCAAGCGATTGGCTGATAGCTTTAACATTACTCTTGCATGCTGATCACGAATACCTGCTTGCACCATCTGATCAATTTGAGAGTGTTCTTTATCATCTTCCAAGATCACTTCCTGAACTCTCGATTGAATAGTCGGTAGTAATTGTTCAGCCTGACGACTAAATAAAAAGATATAAACATTAGGACTTGGTTCTTCCAAAAAAAGTAAAAGAGCATTGGCTGCTGCTGGGCCCATTAAATCTGCCTGCTCAATCGTAGCAATTTTAAAATCAGCCTCAATCGGACTCGTTCCTAACCATTCTTTTAGCCCTCGGATCTGATCCACTTTGATGCTACGCCCATCGGGTTCAATAGTCATATAATCTGCAAACTGACCCCTAGTAATTCTCTGACAGTCCATGCAATTTAAACAAGCCCTTCCTTCTGCATCAAAATGCTTACAAACAAGGGCTTGAGTAATTGTATCCACTAATTCTTTTTTTGCTGGGTTTAATTCGCCAGTAAATAAATAAGCGTGAGCGAGTCGCTTATGTTGTATCAATAGATTAAAATGCTTTTTGGCAGCTTCTAACCGCATAGACTCCCTCTTTCAAATGCTTGTCTCTTAGAAATGGAAGAAACTTTCAATAGGTAGAACAAAAACAGTCGCTCCACCAACTTCAACTTTTAATGGGTAAGTATTTGAAACTTCCAAATTCATATCTAGATGGATAGGTGTTGAAATATATTGCTCACGAGACTGACATGAAGCTTTAATAACTTCAAGCACTTCCTCAATTCGCTCATCTTCTACTCCTAATAAGAATGTTGTATTACCTGAACGAAGAAAACCTCCAGTTGAAGATAATTTTGTCGCACGGATATCATTTTCTAATAAAGCCTTCCCCAAAACTTGTTGGTCTTGATCTTGCACGATCGCTACTAGTAATTTCATATTATCCCTCCTGATGTATTATTACTTAATCATACCACGTTTTTTTAGAGTTTCGAAGCACTCCAAGCTAACTTGTTCTACACTTTGATTACCATCAATTACCACAATATTTTCCCATTGAGGTATCAAGTCGAGATAGGTTTGTCTGACTCGTTGATGAAAGGCAAGTGCCTCCCGATCGAGGCGATCATACTGTCTACTACCACGAGCTTTCTCGATCCTCTCCAAACCTATGTCAGCAGGAACATCTATTAAAATGGTAAGGTCTGGTAAGTGGTCTTCAATGGCGAACTGGTTAATCTGCCAAACGGCCTCTAAACCGATTGCTCTTGCAACGCCCTGATAGACTAATGAAGACAGCACAAAACGGTCACTAATCACCATTTTCCCCGCTTGAACATTGGGTAAAATTGTTTCACTCAAGTGTTGCCGACGACTTGCTGCATATAGTAAGGCCTCTGTTCGATAGTCCATAGCTGTATTATTAATATCTAAAATGAGTTCGCGAATTTGCTCAGCTATCGGGCTGCCCCCTGGCTCTCTAGTAAATACTGCTTCTACACCTTCTTTTTCAAGCATTGGACCTAAAACTTTGATAATCGAGGTTTTCCCTGATCCATCTGGTCCTTCAAACGCAATAAACTTCCCTTTTGGCATTTGATACTCCTTTATTATAACTCTCTTCGGCCTTCAATGGCACGAAAGAGGGTCATTTCATCTGCGTATTCGATATCGGATCCCACTGATAATCCATGAGCGAGACGCGTTACTTTTATGCCGGCCGGCTTAATCAACCTTGATAAATAAATGGCTGTCGCTTCACCTTCAGCAGTGGCATTAGTTGCCACAATAACTTCTTTAACTTCTTCATCTTGAAGTCTCTTTATTAGTGAGGCAATATTTAAATCCTCAGGTCCTGTGCCTTCCATAGGCGAGAGTACACCTTGCAGGACGTGATAGCATCCGTGAAATTCTTGCATTTTTTCCATCGACATCACATCACGACTATCTTCAACAACTAAAATAATCGATCGATCTCTTGACGAATCACTACAAATCATACATGGGTCTGTATCAGTAATGTTCCCACAAACCGAACAATATTTAAGATCACGCTTAGCGTTTATCAAGGCCTGAGCAAAGTAAGAAACATCTGCTTCAGACATTTCTAAAACATAAAAAGCTAGACGAGCGGCTGTTTTACTTCCGATACCTGGTAATTTAGTGAAGCTATTTATTAATTTGGCAATGGGTGATGGATAATCCATTCCAACTCCCCCTTTCTTTTCTTACTACTAGAAAGGCAAGTTTAGCCCTTTGGTGAATTGGCCCATTTGATCTTGTGTTGTTTGTTCAACTTCTTGAATCGCTTGGTTAATGGTTGCTAAAACTACGTCCTGCAACATTTCGATATCTTCTGGATCAACTAGTTCTGGTTTAATGGTTAATTCTTTGATTTCTTTTTTACCAGTCATAACCACTTTAACTAATTGTTGTGCATCCTCCACCATAAATTCTTTAGCTTCTAGTTCTTTTTGTGTTTTCTCCATCTCTTTTTGCATCTTCTGAACTTGCTTCATCATATTGTTCATATTTGGCATCATTTTGCATCTTCCTTCCATTGTTTCAATATTATTGTAAAATTTGTCTTTTATTTCGACTACGCTTCAATTATAGCATACGGCAATAACTTCTTTCGACTACAAAAGAAGTCTTTTATAATCAAATTAAATAATTCAAATTCACCTCAACTCATACTCCACCTCATACCATTCGTAAAGTATTAATAAACCAAAAGAATCCAAGCGCTTAAACACTTGGATTCTCTATTGACTAACGATCAATTGTAATTCATATTATTTCAGCAGTAAAAGTGATACTTAAAGAATTAATTAAATTCATCACCAACTAGTTTTCTTAACGATCATTGTAAATAGTGATATTTTCTTCACCAAAGAGTTCGATGGCTTTTTGGACCGCTGGATTCTCTTGCTCCTGAGTATCCTCTATATCAAAAAATCCCGTTTGCCCATCCGCCGGTTGAATACTTGAATTTTCTCCCTCTTCAATATGGTGAATTTGACTCCGTTGGAATAAAGCTGCTACATCTTCTGCCGGCTCAGGTAATTGAGCTTCAATTGATTCTAACTCTTCATTTTGAGGCCTATTTTTTTCAGTTTGATCAATTTCTGATAAATTATCCTGATTAATGTGACCTGGGGGATTGTCCTGCGAATCTGTCTGATCATTTTGTAGCGAATCAATAGTTCCTTCTGACGGAGTTATACTTTCTTGAACTTTTGATAACTTTTTAGCTAGTTCTATCGGCTTTCTACCATTTTGTTCAAACAAGATTTTGTAATCCCTTCGAATACCAGACCAATCAGCCTGCCACAAATAAGTGAAGTGAATCGCCTTACCTAAACGCTGACTCGCTATATTATTCACCTGATCCATTAAATGACTATCATGTTGAACAATCGCGCATAAATTTTGGTCTTCGAAGGAAATCAAAGCGCAGTCTGGCCCTGCCGCTAACGGTCTAGTATTATTCAAGCGAACTCTTTGGTTAGGAGCTAGTTCAGCTAAAATAGCTGACCACTCTTTTTTTAAATGGTTAATATCTTCTTTAGTTGCTTGATTCAAAACATTATAAATCGCATGTAAGTCGACCACATAATCTTTTTGAGCAAAATCAGGCTTTTTACGCGGAGTTAATTCCGTTTGATTATTAACTCCTTGAGTAGTACTTTTTTGATTATTTATAAGTTCAGCAAGTAATTTTTTTTGTTTTTCTAGTTCCTCTTGTAACAGTCTAATCTGACTTTCTATCTGTCCAGACATTTGAGGCTCTACTTCTTCTCTTAGAAGTAGGTCCTGCCCTAATTGTGCTAATTGAACCGTCATAACTTCTAAATAAACTTCTGGTTGTGTAGAAAAACGCATCTTATTTTGCGCTTGATTCAAAAAGTCAATTAACTGATAAAAGAATGCTGGCTCAACATTTTCTTTCAATGGCTGTAATTCTTGGTCAGTTAGCAGTGTATGGTTCTTAATTGAAAATAAACTTAAAAGGACATCTCTAGCAAATAAAATCAGTTCTTCAATAAATCGCCCAGCCTGTTTTCCCTCTTGTAATTGTTCTTCCAAGATCTGCAAGGCTTCTTCTACTCGTGATTGAGCAAGCGCTTGAATATATTGAACATAAACGATTTGAGCAAAAGAACCGGATACTAACAAAGCCGTTTCAAGTTCTAGGTGATCTTGCCCATAAGAAAGCGCTTGGTCTAGTAGACTTAGAGCATCCCGCATTCCACCGTTAGCTGCTCGAGCAATAACTTTCAACGCTTCAAGATCATAGTCTTGTTGGTCATGGTCCAAAATATATTGCATCCTTCTAATCAAATCAAGGTCTTTAATCCGTTGAAAGTCAAAGCGCTGAGTTCTTGATAAAATAGTGGCCGGTATTTTATGAGGCTCCGTCGTCGCAAGTATAAAAATTACATTGGCAGGAGGCTCTTCTAATGTTTTTAAGAGTGCATTAAAGGCACCAGTTGTTAACATATGAACCTCATCAATAATATATACTTTATTCTTGGCACGTGTAGGAGCATAGCGAACACGGTCTCTCAGGTCACGAATTTCATCAACTCCGTTATTCGATGCCGCATCAATCTCAATCACATCACTAATCTCTCCTGAAGTAATCCCTTGACAAATAGAACATTCATTACAAGGATTTCCATCCGTTGAATTAGGACAATTGACCGCTTTTGCAAGTATCTTAGCAACAGAAGTTTTACCCGTTCCTCTTGGACCTGAAAAGAGATAGGCGTGGCTTAATTGTTGTTTAGCAATCGCATTCCTCAAAGTTTGGGCGATCATTTCTTGCCCGACTAATTCATCAAAAGATTGCGGTCGCCAAACACGGTATAATGCCTGATAACTCATTATTTATAGCCTCCTCCATTTAGTAAACTTATTATATCGAATTTGTCACTGATTGGCGAATGCTTTTAAAATCTGCCTAAATAGATACTCTAAAATTCAAGATTTTAATCTTCACAATTTATGGTAGAATATAGCTTGTGAAAATGATTAGAAGGAGCGAGTTTATGTCCACACTAGAAATCAAAAATCTACACGTAGAAATTGAAGATAAAAAAATATTAAAAGGTGTTAATTTAACAATTAACACTAATGAAGTGCATGCTATTATGGGACCAAACGGAACAGGTAAGTCTACTCTTTCACAAGCTATCATGGGGCACCCTGACTATACAGTTACACAAGGCCAAGTTCTACTTGATGGTGTTGACCTCTTAGAAATGGAAGTCGATGAGCGTGCTAGAGCCGGTCTGTTTATGGCCGTTCAATACCCAAGTGAGATTTCAGGTGTTACTAATGCCACTCTTATGCGTGAAGCCATCAACTCACGCCGTAAAGAAGATGATCAGATGCCTATTTTTGAATTCTTAGACAAATTAGATGCAAAAATGGCGCTTTTAGATATGTCTGATGAAATGGTTGAACGTTATGTGAATGAAGGATTCTCAGGGGGCGAAAAAAAACGCAATGAAATCCTTCAAATGTTAATGATCGAACCTCGTTTTGCTCTCTTAGACGAGATTGATTCTGGCTTAGATATTGACGCTTTACAAGTTGTATCCAAAGGCATCAACTCTTTACGTGGTGAAGATTTTGGCGCTTTAATTATTACCCACTATCAACGCCTTTTGAACTATGTTGAGCCAGATTTTGTTCATATTATGATGGATGGACGCATCGTGAAATCAGGTGGATCTGAGTTAGCCCTAGAATTAGAAGCTAAAGGGTATAAAGAGATAGCTCTCGAAAACGGCATTGAATTAAATGAAGAGTAGGTGAAAAGATGACTCAACAATTATTCGCACCAACTGTCAACTGGCTTAAGGATATCTTTGACCAAAGTCAACAAGTATTCGAGAATACAAGACTTCCCACCATCGAACGAGCAAAGATCGAAACCTGGCCTTTATTTGTCGAAGCTCAAAGTAGGCCTTCAGCAGCTGAAAGAAAATTAGCTACTCATCCGGACCTTATCATTGCTGATTGGCAAAGCGCTCAAACTGATCACGAAGAACTTTTAAAAAAGTATTTATTCCAAGCAGTTCCTGCTAATCAAGATAAAGTTTCTGCTTTCCAATTAGCTCATTTAAATCACGGCACCTTGATTTATGTTCCTGATAACTATCAAGGCAATGAAACCTTTGAATGGGAACAAAATTTCGATGATGGAGCCCATCAATATCTACTACTTGCCGTTGGCAAAAACAGTCAGTTTACTTTTTTTGAAAAACTAAAACAAAATCAAGTGGCTAACCATAGTCAAAGCTACACAGTAGAAATCATCCTCGAAGATGGAGCAAACTTGCATTATATGGCTATTGATCAAACGAAAACCGACCAAGCTAGCTATATTCGTCGCCATGCTTTGGCTAAGAACGACGCTCATATTCAATGGTCAATTGGTTCATTTAATGATGGAGCAACGATTGTCGATTTAGCTTCTATTTTAAAAGGTAAAGGTTCACACGCTCATTTATCCGAAGTGGCTATTTCTAATCAAAACTTTAAACAAATTTTAGACACCAAAATCAGTAATTATGGCAACCATTCCATTGGACACATTAACCAAAGAGGTGTTGTCTTAGACCAAGCAGTCCTGACAATGAATGGTATTGGCAAAATTTTCAAAAATGCTAAAAACGCGGATGCTCAACAAGAAAACCGTTTACTCATGCTCTCTGATCAAGCCCGTGGTGATGCTAACCCCATTCTTTTAATTGATGAATTTGAAGTGACTGCAGGACACGCTGCCTCCGTATCCAAGGTGGATGACAGTCAATTATGGTATTTAATGACTCGTGGAGTAAATCGCACTAAAGCAGAATATCTAGTCATCCGTGGCTTCTTAATGCAAACTTTAAATCAAATTAAAGATCCTGAGAGAAGACAAATGATGATTGATGCTTTAGACCAAAAATTAGAAAGCATAAATTCAGGTGATAGCCTTGACTAGACAAAATCTTTTAAAAGTTCGTCAAGAATTTCCTATACTCGATCAAATCGTTAATGATGAGCCACTTATTTACTTTGATAATGCGGCGACTTCCCAGACCCCTCAATCAGTGGTCGAGGCAATTGTTGCCTATTATCAACAGGATAATGCCAATGTTCACCGTGGCGTACATACCCTAAGTGAGCGCGCTACCCAAGCCTTTGAAAAAGGTCGTGAAAAAATTGCGGCTTTTGTCGGGGCAGAAGCCAGTGCCTGCATCTCATTTAGCTCAGGGACAACCGATAGCATCAACAAAATTGCTCGTGGACTCATCGAACCACGCCTTCAAGATAGAGATATCATACTCACAACGCGCTTAGAGCACCATTCCAACCTAGTGCCTTGGCAAGAAGTATGTAAACGCACCGAAGCTAAGCTCAAATTTATGGACCTAACTGCTGATTATCAAGTGGATGTAGAAGCTTTATCACGTAAGTATAAAGATCAGCCAGTCAAAGCAATTGTTATTCAACACTTTTCAAATGTGTTAGGTGTACAGCAACCCATTCAAGCTCTCAGTCAATGGGCCCACCAACAAGGTGCCCTTTTGATTGTTGATGGCGCTCAAGCCAGTCCACATATTCGTTTACATTTGAAGGAATGGGAAGTTGATGCCTATACATTCTCAAGCCATAAAATGTATGGTCCGATGGGATTGGGGATCACCTATTTAGCTAAAGAACATCATGAAAGCTGCTTACCGGTTAGCTTCGGTGGTGAGATGATTCACCTAGTAGAGGATACTCAATCCAACTACAAACAAGCTCCATGGAAGTTTGAAGCCGGCACCCAGGCAATCGCTCAAGTGGTTGGGTTGACTCAAGCAATTCAGTGGATTGAAGCTATTGGCTTTGATCAAATTCAAGCCCAAGAGAAATTATTAGGCGATAGACTTTATCAAGGAATGAAAGAGTTAGAGGACGTCGTTCTTTATACTCCTGAATCGGCTAAAAGTCATGGTATTCTTTCTTTTAATATTAAGGGAGTCCATCCGCATGATGCTGCAACAGGTTATGATCAATTAGGGATCGCAGTCCGAGCAGGACACCACTGTGCTCAACCCTTGATGCGTCTGCTTGAAACTCCAGCCACTTTAAGAGCCAGCCTGATGGTTTATAATACTCTTGAAGAAGTCGACCGTTTTATAGAAGCTACCAAAGAAATAAAGGAGTTTTTCACTTATGGCACTTAGTCGATTAGACCAACTCTATCGTACGATTGTACTTGACCATTCTTCAAACCCTCATCATCGAGGGCATTTAGAAAAACCTACCCATCAAATGCAATTACTCAACCCAACTTGTGGTGATGCCATTACTGTGGATATGATTGTTAAAGATAATCAGATTGAACAAATTGCTTTTAATGGTGAAGGTTGCACCATTTCTATTTCCTCAGCCAGTATGATGACCGATTTAATGATTGGTAAAACGGTTGATGAAGCCATCCAATTAGTGCATGACTTCAATCAATTAGTAGGTGGAACAATCGGTAACGATGAAGAAGAAAAAGATGAAGCTGAATTACGCAAACAATTAAAAGATGCAGCTATTTTGGCTGGCGTCAAAAATTTTCCAGCCCGTTATAAATGTGCCATTCTTTCTTGGCGAGCCGTCGAGTACGGACTCGATCAAAACCGCAATGAACAATTGCTCCATCAAGATGGCATTGAAAGAAAGGAAGATGAATAATGTCAGAAGTTCCTGTATTAGGTGAATACGAATACGGTTTTAAAGACGATGCTAAAATCCTCTTTTCGACTGGAAAAGGACTTAATGAGCAAGTCATCCGTACGATTTCAAAAGAAAAAGATGAACCCGAGTGGATGCTTGACTTCCGGTTAAAAGCTTATGAAACTTTCCGCAATAAAAAAGTCTCTACCTGGGGCGTTGATTTATCTGATTTAAATTTCGACGATTATATCTACTATCTAAAAGCAACCGACCAACCTGTTCGTACGTGGGATGAGGTGCCAGACAAAATTAAAGAAACTTTTGAACGTCTAGGTGTGCCAGAAGCCGAACGGGCTTTCTTAGCTGGAACCAGTGTTCAATATGAATCAGAAACCGTATATTCGCGAATGAAAGACGAAGTGGATAAATTAGGCATAATCTTTACCGATACCGACTCTGCTTTAAAAGACCATCCCGAACTTTTTAGAGAACATTTTGCCTCAGTCATTCATCCCAATGAAAACTTTCAAACAGCCTTAAACTCAGCTTGTTGGAGTGGTGGATCTTTTATCTATATTCCTAAAGGGGTTAAAGTTGATATGCCACTTCAAGCCTATTTCCGTTTAAACAATTCGAGTGTGGCACAATTTGAACGCACCTTAATTATTGTGGATGAAGGGGCGAGCGTGCATTATGTGGAAGGCTGTACTGCTCCAACTTATTCCGCCACTTCCATGCATACTGGGGTGGTGGAAATCGTAGTTAAGAAAAATGCTACTTGCCGGTATACGACCATCCAAAACTGGTCTAACAACGTTTATAACTTAGTTACCCAACGGGGAACCGTTGCAGAAGGTGGCACCTTGGAATGGGTGGACGGCAACTTAGGCTCTTATAAGACCATGAAGTACCCTTCATGTCGTTTAAATGGAGAGGGTGCAAGAGGTACTGTTTTATCCATTGCCTTTGCCGGCGAGGGACAACATCAACATTCTGGAGCTAAAATCTATCACAATGCTCCAAACACTTCCTCAACCATTGTTTCCAAATCGATTGCTAAAGATGGGGGAAATGTCGATTATATGGGGCAGTTGTACTTTGGGCCTAAAGCTGATGGAGCTAAATCCCACGTAGAGTGCGATACTATTATTATGGATGAAAAATCAAAATCAGATACCATCCCTTTCAATGAAGTACATAACTCGAATGTTTCACTTGAGCACGAAGCCAAGGTATCACGTATTTCTGAAGAACAGCTCTTTTACTTAATGAGTCGTGGCATTAGCGAAGAAAAAGCGACTGAAATGATCATCATGGGCTTTGTCGAACCTTTTGCCAAGGAATTGCCATTGGAATACGCCGTCGAGTTGAATCGTCTGATTGCTTATGAGATGGAAGGATCTGTTGGATAATAGTTTTATTCCTAAATTATTTTAAATTAACAGCACCAAGCTTTTTGTCCATAGTTTTAATTCTAACTACGTATAATGAATTCTTTAAAATCTCATGAAATAATTAATGTTTAATCTATCACAGTGATATGTAGTGCGTAAAAAAATTAACACTTTAAAACATTTAAGTTGGAAAAATTTTATATCAATATATATTGTAACTTCATAAAAATTTTCCCATTTGACTTTAAAACAATTCCCAAAATTACTTATATTATATATTCTAATACTTTTACAGTTTTTAATTTGTAAATATTTTAATATCATACCAATAATTTGAATAATATTTCCATCTATTTTGTATAGTCTTATCTATCTTCTGATAAAATTTTAATGAGATTCTTTAAGAATGACATTTTATTTAACTTTTAAAAAATGGTAAGATTCTAATGAGATGGAAGAAATATTGCCTCCTTAATTGATACACTACTCACTTATTATATAAATTTAATCATTGAATTTAGAAGGTGCTATTATGAAACATAATTTGGATATTCAAACATTTAACAAGATAAAAAAAATATTTGAAATAAAATCTTGGGAAACTAATGATGATCAAAAAAGTTTATTCATGAGAACATGTAGAACTTTAAAACTACTTGATAATAATGAACAAGAGGTTTTTTTACAATTATTAGACATGATGGAATACTATACTATTTCTGATTATGAGTCTCTTTTAATAACCGTGCTAAAGAAAATGCTTAAGCAAATGAAGGTAAATAAATTTTATTTCTCACCAATTATTTCAAATAGGAAAAATAATGATATCAAAAGCTCTCTTTTGGTTAACTATTTACTGAAATCTAATTCTTTTCATTATGATTCAGACCTTTCAAATATGAAGATGATTTTACAGATTGATTTGACAAAAACAAAAATAAATAAAGTGAACGAAACCGATAGTTATTTAGTTTTAGTTGACGACTTTATTGGAACAGGCTCTTCGGCAATTAAATCAGCCAAATATTTTATTAATAGAGGTGTTGATAGAGAAAAAATAATTATTCTTTCACTAGTAACAATGAATAAAGGTAAAGAGAATATTTTTGAAAAAGGTTTCAAATTTTTTTTTGCTACTGAAAGTTTATCTCTATCAGAAAAAATTGACTTACATAAAATTGAGGATAATGATATATTTAGAAAAAACATAGAAATTATTTCTAAAAAATTAGGTGTTGATACAAAGGATTTTTGGGGTTTTGAAAATAGTGAAGCGGTTCTTAGTATGGTCAGAGTTCCTAATAATACAATTGGTGCTTTCTGGAAGGGGAAAAAGAAAGATAATATTCCTTTTCCAAGATTTAGTTAATTAAAAGAAGGATTTAATATGAATAAAGAGCGTTTAGAACAGATTACATTTGGAATCTTGCAAGTTATAAAAATTAATGCAAATATTGAAATTTTAATTAATGATGAATTTAGTTATTTAGACTTGAAAAGAGCTATAGATGATCTAAAAAGAAATCATCTGCTAATAGATTATTTAGGTGAACTAGAATTAACGAATTATGGTAATGAAGAATTAAAAAGACTAAAAAAAACTATTAACATAGGTAGTATGATAATTCCTGATTTTAGATATTTTATTGATAAACGAGGCATAAATGATGTATACTTACCTTGATCTCCCACTAGTTTAATACTCCACTCGAGTATGGTTTAGTGAGTTCGCTAAGCTAGAATGAACTGATTTTCAAGCTCACAGTTTAAAGAATTTCCCTCTTCTGGAGAAGAAATAAATTCTTTAAACTGATGGAAATTTGCAAGCAAATTGTCCATGAACGCAAAATGTCCCTAATTTAGACTAATCTAAATTAGGGTCCATTTTGCGTGTTAAATAGAAATAATTAAGTAGTGGGAGGTCTATTAATGAATAAAAATGAGTGGATTATTTATAAAGAAAACTTCAAACAAGAAGCATTTAAAAATAAAAAGTCTAAAGAATATATATACTTTAATTTAAATTATGCTGAAAATTTGGCAAAAAAAGATCTCCCTATCATCTATAATCCTGATCACTTAGGAAAATTAATTGGCATTAAATCTAGCTATTTTTTCAAGGTTACTAATAAAACCACACTCTTTTATAGAAAATTCTCTATAAAAAAAAGAAATGGGAAAAAACGAATAATTCATGAGCCGCTTCCAAATTTAAAAATTATTCAAAAGTGGATTTTAAAAAATATCTTATATAAGTTAGAAGTTAGTAAATTCGCTAAAGCTTATACTCCTAATGTTTCTATCAAAGATAACGTTCGATTTCATAGAAATCAAAAATATGTGTTGAAATTAGACATAAAAAATTTTTTTGGTTCACTTTCAGAAAAACAGGTATATAAAATATTTAGAAATTTAGGTTATTTTAATGACGTATCAGTATTGTTAACCAAATTATGCACTTTAAATGGTCACTTACCCCAAGGAGCAAGTACTAGTGCATATCTTTCTAATTTAATTCTACTTGATTTTGATAAAACTGTTAGTTCATTTTGTAAAAAAAGGAATATAAGATATACAAGATATGCAGATGATTTGAGTTTTTCAGGTTCATTTAATCATAAAGCTCTTTTAAATTTTATTAATTACCAACTAAAATTGTTGAGTCTAGAACTTAATCATAGTAAAACAAGATTATTAAAACAACAGCAATCCCAAATTATTACTGGTATAGTAGTAAATCAAAAAATCCAAGTTTCTAGAAATTATCGAAAAAAAATAAGACTAGAAATATACTATATTAATAAATTTGGTTTATATGAACATCTTAAACATATCGGAGCTAAAGTCGAAGCTAAAGCTTATCTTAGATCTTTATATGGTAAAATTTGTTACTGTTTATTTATAAATCCCAATGATTTAAAAATGGAATTCTATAAAGATTTTATTGAAAATATTATTCAAGAATTTCAATTAAAGAATAATGAATCTCTTCATTTCTAAATATTTTATGTAAGCACACGAATCTAATCTTTTAAATTTATACTCAGAATTAAAACATTTGAATTTTAAATTAATCATATTTTCCCCACGTTATCTCTTTCCATAAAAATTTAAACTGGTCAAAATCCTTTGGTAGGTAAAATACTATAGCTTTAATAATTTTTAGTCGAGTACCGTTCTGGAAAATATTTGTATTATTTACTACTTTAAAATATCTATTGACAACTCATCAAATAAGGAACATACTGTGTCTTGTAGTAAAGAAATAAGTTAATTAAGTCATTTTCATCCAACAAATGTAAAATCTTCTTTTTAATTATTTAATTATTGCAATACAAAGTGCTTAAGACGCACACAGGAGGATTTACATTATGAACAACGGTACAGTAAAATGGTTTAATGCAGATAAAGGTTTTGGTTTCATCGAAGGTCAAGACGGAAATGATGTTTTTGCACATTTCTCTAACATTCAAGGTGATGGCTTTAAATCTTTAGACGAAGGTCAAGCAGTCTCTTATGACGTTGAAGCTGGCGCTCGTGGCGACCAAGCAACCAACATTGTTAAACTTTAATTAATGGCTCTTTGTCAAATAGGGTTGATGAGTAGGTGAGGTAACCGACTGGTTGCTTCACCTCTTTTTTTACAGATCAACAATTATTATAAGCGCATGAATGATCGACC
>NZ_JBNUPG010000013.1:0-42293 GCF_050409545.1 Facklamia sp. P12932
ATAAGCATGCCATTTTAGAAGCACCTTGTGTAACATATGTTTGACAACTCTAGAAGTCTTTCTTCAAGAAAAATAATCTAATCTTTCATTTTATAGTGATTAGATGTAAAATTTAATATTGAACTTATCTATTTAGTAACTAAAGGAAGGTGATCTTTTGAAATATTTAATTTCTTATCAACAATCAAAATCTTTATTAAACCCACTTTGGATAGATGTCAGAAGTCCTAAGGAATTTGCTCAAGGCCACCTTCCAAATGCTATCAATCTTCCTGTTATGGATGATTCAACCCGCCATGAGGTTGGAACACTTTATAGCCAAGGACAGATTGACCAGGCTAAACAAGTTGGTATTAATTTTATGAGTGGTATTTTACCGACCTTTTTTCAGCATATTATAACAGCTAGTCATGGCCATACATTAATTTTCTATTGTAAAAGTGGTGGCTTTCGCTCTTCTTCAATTGTTGGTTTATTAGATGGACTCGGTTTGACTGTCTATCAATTAGCTGGAGGGTACCAAGCTTATCGCCAACGTGTATTAGCTCAACTCGAAGTACTACCTCATCACTTTCAATTCGTATCTTTAGACGGTATGACTGGAACGGGCAAAACCTTGATTTTAAAACACATCGAAGCAATGGGTGGCCAAGTATTAGACTTAGAAGGTTTAGCGAATCATAGAGGGTCGCATTTTGGTCAGATTGGATTGGGTCAACAACCTAGCCAAGCTAATTACGAGGCAGCCCTAATTAACAAACTTGAATCATTCCAACCAGGCATTGTTTTTATCGAAGGAGAAAGTGCTAGCATTGGTAAGGTGCACACCCCCCACACCCTTTATCAAGCATATAAACAATCCCCCCATCAAGTCTACATTGATTCACCAATAGATTTACGAATTGAACGAATCGAAGATGAATATATTAATGCTTCTGATCAAAAAAATTTAGCAGAGATTAAAGAAAGCTTGAACAGAATGGATAAGATGAACCCGCAACGCAAGGCTATGCATATAGAATCCCTTAATCAAGGTGACTATGCATCCGTCATTAAAGATCTCATCCTTTCATACTATGATCAACACTACACACTTAAAAATAAAAATTTTGAATATCAGATCATTAATTATTCTTCGCTGGATACTGCACGTGCTTTAATCGACCTTTACGACGTTTTATAGTGAAAAAGCAGCGACCTTTTTGTCGCTGCTTTTGTTTTAGTCTACTTCCATATTAAAGCAAACTCAATTGCTATTTGAGCAATGAAAGCCTTAGAATCTAAGGCAAGATGATCGGATAAAGAACGGGCTGTCCCAAGCTTCTTCACTCAAATGATCGGCAGCATAAAAGAAGTGACACACTTCAACTGATCGCAATTGAGCCCAGGCGGCTACGGCTGAACATTCCATATCGACACAGATACAGCCTTGCTCTTTTCGTTTTTTATACCGATCAATTGTTTCTCTGAAAATAGCATCCGTTGTCCAGGCCTTACCAATACGCGATGAAACCCCTTTTTGATTGAGGTATGATTGAAAATCTTCTAAGCTCCTTTTATTTACATCCAATTCATAGCTTGGTTTAAGATAGTGGAAAGAGGTTCCTTCATCACGCACCGCTCGATTTGGAATAATAATTGATACCTCTTCAATACTAGAGTCTAGCACACCACAGGTTCCAAATAAAACGAGGCGTTTCATACCCATTGCCCATAGGTGCTCCAGGACGCCTACACAAGCCGGACTTCCTACTTGAGAATTGAAAGCAGCAATCGTTTGTTTTCCAATTTGTAGCCGATAAATGGGAATCTCGCCATGAGCAGTAGAAGTGGAAGCAATCGCTTCATGTGGATAATCACTGATCATTCTTTGGAAAGTTAAGCAGGAAAAGCAAGAAACTACTGTGTCTGGAAAATTTACTACTTTCTCTGTGACTTCTTTAGGGTTAATAATAGCTTGGGGATTATGATCCCATTCATGTAAAGGTAAGTGGCTATTCATATCCTTCCTCCCAATTTTTTTCTATCTTACTAAATACTCTAGTTGTTAACAAGAGAAAGATAACTTTTCGCTATCCTTTGCAATCAATTTAATTAGTAGTTGATTGCTCTCTTCTATTTATCTATACTTAAAAAATAAAGGAGTGATAATTAATGAAGAAAAGGTTCAGTTTCCCTTTAATCTTTCTAGTAGGTATAGTGGCATCCCTTTTACTTCCTACCCATGCTCATGCTCAAAATAATAATTATTTCATTGAAGAGCATGCCCACGCTAAACCTAGTAAGAAAGACACTAATGTATTACTTAAACAAATTCAAACGGAAAACCGCTCCGTTGATTCAGTTACTCAAAACGTCGGACTTTATGTTGTCACCGCATCCGGTGAAGAGGAAAATTATTTTAGCCAAGCCGCAACGATTGAATTGCTCTTTGGAAACAATCAAACTATTCAAGGCGCTTATCTGTATTCTGAATATGACGAAAACGATCAGTTTCGCTATGAAGAGACTTTCTTGCCATCGAATAAAAAAGCGGTTTGGACGCGCTCTTCTGAAAATGAGGACTGGGTAGATCTATTAAAAGATTCGCTCGAACAAGAGGATTATTATGCTAACCCCAATTATCATCTTTTGCTTGAAACAATCATGGGGATGGCAGATAAACTAAAATTTTATGAAGATGAAACATCCTATCTATTATTTAATGACAACCAAACGCTAAATCTTTTTGATAAATTTCAGCCACATTATAGCCTATCTATTTCGGGTCTTGATTCAGATGATTTAATTACAGATATTTTGGTGACTTTTGATAAAGAAACTTTATTGCTTCAAGAATTTAATCTCTTATCTTACTATGAAGGTGACGAAGGATATGTCGAATTTAATGTGCTTTCATATATGGATCGGTGGAATGAATTTAGTAACGAAGATTTCTTCATGGAATCAGAAGATGACTTGGAAAATTTGGATGAATTGACTATTTAAATAAGTAAACAGCCCTAGCTAATGTCCTTGAGCATTGGCTAGGGTTTTTTAAGCGCCGTTAATAATTATTACTTTGATTCAAAGGATTTAAATAGATAGATTGTGCTGTTTCTTCAAAGCATTGTTTGTATTTCATTAAAGCAATGAATAAGAAAAAAATTTGACCAAAGGCAACCCCTTAAAATTTCTCTTGCCCAATAATTGAATAAGAGCATGAGTTTTTTCAATAGATATGATCGGTTAGCTAAAAAGTTCCCTCATGAATATAATTTAAAGTTTGCTCAAAGAGTGCATAAAGAATTTATGGTCGAACCAGAAGTCTATTAAAGTGCGCGATCAGCAGATGAAAAGAAATAAAATTATGGATAGTCTTGCTAATTAGGTTAAATAATAAGTGGGGCACTACTGCAATAGTAGATAAACACTATTATTTTATTTATAATTTAGACATAACTATAAAGGAGTGATTAGCAATGAAAGTAACGCGCGATTTCTACCGATTTGTAGTACTATTTATTGCCGTGTCCCTGCTACTCCCTGTTAAAGTAAATGCTAACAGTGATAATTTTTTTGCAGACTTCATAAATGAAGCAGAGCCTAGTCAATACGTCGCTAAAGAATTATTTGAGAAAATTGAAGCGGCAAATGATCAAGTTTCTTCCGTTAAAGAAAATGTCAGCCTTCATTCTGCTGTCGAAACAGATAAAGAAAACAACTATTCTCATCAGTGGGCACTTTTAGACTTACTCTTTAATTCAGATCAAGCTATTAAAGCGGCTATTTTATACGCTGAGTACGAAGACAACGATCAAATCTTTTTTGAGGAGACCTTTCTACCCTCTGATGAAAAAGCAGTTTTAACACGTTCCTCTGAAAACGATGAATGGATCAATCAAATAGCAGAGTCTTCTGAAGAATTAGACTATTTTGCTAATCCACACTATCATTTATTAATAGACTCAATCGTAAATGTTTCTGAGGATTTAAAAGTGTACGAGGACGAAAATAACTACATCTTTTTAAACAATAGTCATGATATTAATCTTTTTGATGAATTTCAATCACACTATGATTTATATGTTACTGGACTTAATCCTGAAGATTTAACGACTGATATAATGGTTCGCTTCGATAAAGAAACCTTATTATTAAAAGAATTTTCTTTCATTTCATATTATAGAAACAATAATGATTATATCGAAATCAGCGTAAATACACTGATGGAAATGTGGAATGAATATCATGAAGATATGTTTAAGAAAGAAATCATAGATAATACCTATGACCTTGAGCAAGAATTAGAGGATATAAGAGACTCTATGAATCCAGATGATATCTAATTACAATCGTTCATAATGAAAGCTTACGCAAATTTGTATGCCGACCCCCAAAAGTTAGAGTTACAAAACTCTCTTTTGGGGGTCACTTAATTGGATGGTGAGTATAATTTTTATTATCGTTTAACGATGATTGCGGCTGGTCCCCACGATCGCCTGAACAACGGCGTAAGATACTACATGTCCTTCATTTAATATTTTGAATTCATCTTCCAAGATTGCGGAAAACTCTTCCCCCTTCGCCAATCCTACGCTCTCGTATATCTTTCTGGTAAATACTTTTTCACTCTA
Source organism: Facklamia sp. P12932 (assembly GCF_050409545.1). Taxonomy (NCBI): domain Bacteria; kingdom Bacillati; phylum Bacillota; class Bacilli; order Lactobacillales; family Aerococcaceae; genus Facklamia; species Facklamia sp. P12932. Next base: position 4,617 of record NZ_JBNUPG010000013.1, read on the forward strand.
ATCGTTCAGCTGTAGGTTCAATGGTTTGTTTGACACCAAGATATAGACTCGCATAAATAGCACGGATTTCTTTATCTTCAAAAAAACTGCCAACTCCTCAATCAATTTTTTCCTTCAACCGTTAAAGGCGCTTGTCCATTTTTAACAGTAAGATCTCGGATTGAAAGTCTAACTATATAGATTCTCCTCAGATTTAATTAATCCTTTCGATTTGCTCATTCACGTCTTCAGGTTGATATTCTCTTTAGAATTTGAATCAATTCATACAAAGTTAAGTGTATATCCACAAAATGCTCTCCATAAAATTTAAGATACTTAATAGTATTCTAGTAACTCGGATAATGTTAAATCAATTCCTCGTTTTTTATAAAAATCTTTTCTTTCATTATATAATTTCTTAATAATTGTCTTTTTATCATTTTCACGTCCATGGTGCAGTTGCATATGACATGTGGGACATAAACACACAATATTTTCTGGGAAATCAATAGAGTAATCATAATTTAATTCAGCAAACATTGGTAATAAATGATGAGCCTCCATATAAGGCTTATTATTTTTAGTAAGAAAGGTTTTATGTTTTTTATTCACTTCACATTTCCAACCAGCATTTTCCTTTGCTTTTTGGGCATAATAACTATTTCTTGGAATTGTTTTTGAATCATATTTCTTGGGTTTCTTCTCCAATTTACCTTCAGGAATCTTTTTATCGGATGTATTGAAAGAATTTGATAGTTCTATAATTAATGAATCTTCTTGAGATTCTGTCAAAAAGTAATAAAATTTAAAAAAATGCATATAACTATTTAAAGTTGCATTAGGATATCTATTCTCTGCGAGATTATAAATTCTAAAACTTTCATGAAAGTCGGTATTTAATCTACTTATATTGTGAAAAGTATTTAAATCAAAAAATGAATTGATTTTATAATTGAATGTTTTTTCTGAAATAATTCCTAGTCTTATTAAATAATTTGTATAGGATCTACTTTTACCACTCGAAAGGTTTGTATTTGTGTGATTCAATATGTAATTGTAAAATATTTCTAGTTCATTTTTCAACCGTGCTTTAAAATGGATAAACCGAGTATCTGATGCAGGAATTTTGACAAAATTTTCCAATAGATTCTTCCTTTCAATAAAATGTTTACAATCCCCATAGTTTAATATTTAAATTAAAATTAAAATAAATAAAATATAATTATCCTGTTAATTTTCTCCATTAATCTACCAAGTTGTTTTAATTACAATTCGTCGATAAAGTCCATATAATTGTGTAAAATAACTTAGTACAATGTTCATCACCATTAAAGCCTCATATAAGCCCTTGAAGAAGTAATCCATTCTTCGTGGATGTGCATTAATACAGAGCCAATTAATCGATTAGCTGAGTCGACATTTGGAAAGATTCGTACCACTTTCTCTCTACGACGTACTTCTTGATTCAATCGTTCTAAAAGGTTTGTACTTCGTAATCGAGAGTGGGCTGTTCCAATAGCGACATATTGGAATCCATCTTCAAAACCTTCATCCAAAACTTGGCATGCTTTCGCATATCGGGCTTGTATCTCAAATTCCTCAAGGATTTCTTGTTTTAGTTTTCGTGCTTCTTCAAGATTAGTCATTCGAAACACAGCTTTAACTTGCTCTCGAAAGAGCTGAGAATCTTTCTTTGGAATGCTGGCGAAGATGTGTCGTAAGAAATGTACTTGGCACCTTTGCCAGGATACATTCGTGAATTCTTTTTTGATGGCTGTTACAAGGCCTTTATGGGCATCGGAAATAATGAGTTTAACACCTTGTAAATGACGTTCTTTTAAGTACTCGAAGAAATGTGTCCATGTTTGTTCACTCTCACCATCTTGGATGAGAAATCCTAAGACTTCTCTTTCTCCAGATTCACTAAAACCGATGGCGATATGGCAGCTTTTAGAAACAACTCGATTATTTTCACGCACTTTAATATAAAGCACATCTGTCATGAGATAGGGATAGCTTTTCTCAAAAGGTGCAATTTGCCATGCTTTGACAACCTCGTCTAATTCTTTAGTAAGATTAGAAACAAAGGACTTAGAGACTTGTTTACCACATAGTTCTTCGACGATTTGGCTGACTTTTCGAGTCGAAACACCTGAAACATACATCTCGAGCATAGACGCTAAAAGAGCTTTTTCAAGTCTTTGATATCTTTCAAAGATATCTGTTGAAAACTGACCATCCCTTGAGCGTGGGACACGAAGAGTAAGAGTACCCACTCGCGTTGTGTCCGTTCTATCGCAGTAGCCATTACGTTGACTCACACGTTCTTCACCGCGTTCAAACTCACCAACACCAATGTATTGATCGCGTTGGTTTTCCATCAGTTGATTAAATAACGTTGTTAGTAAGTTTTTGGCAAGATCATCAGAAACCGAACGATTAATAAGTTTTTGAATCTCGTCTGGATTTAAAGTAAAATGTATTTGGGTCATGACAGTCCTCCTGGGTATGTTTTCTTAGTCAAAAACATTGTACCGTAAAAGGACGTTTCATGACCTTTTTTACTTTTACACAATTATATGGACTTTATCCATAACTATAAGGGAGTGATTAATGATGAAAGTAAAGTCTTTTTTCAACCGACTTGTTGTGCTGCTCTTCGCTGTATCCATGCTATCACCTATTAAGACACATGCTCAGATTAATAATTATTTTGAAGATTTTATGACTGAAGCTAAACCTAGTCGAAAAACTGCTACAGAATTGTTTGAGGAAATTAAAATCGCCAATGAGAAAGTCACTTCCGTAACAGAAAATGTAAGTCTTTATTCTATAGTCAAAACAGAGGACGAATATACTTTTTCACAACAGTGGGCACTGCTCGACCTACTTTTTGATCAAGTTCAAGCGATTAAAGCGGCTATCCTTTATTTTGAAACTGAAGAAAATGATCAATTCTACTTTGAAGAGACCTTCTTGCCTTCAGATGAAAAAGCAGTATTAGTTCGTTCCTCTAAAAATGATCAATGGGTCAATCAAATGCAAGATTCCTCTGATGGAATAGAATATTTTGCTAACCCTAACTACCACTTATTAATGGATTCACTAGTAAATATTTCAGATGGCTTGCAAGTGTTTGAGAACGAAACCCATTATATTTTTTTAAACAATGGTCAAGACATAAACCTTTTTGATGAATTTCAACCACACTTTGATTTGTATGTAAACGGAATTGACTCAAAAAATTTCACAACTGATATTATGGTCAGCTTTGATAAAGAAACTTTATTACTAAAAGAATTTTCTTACATTTCATATTATGATAAAAATAACGAATACTTAGAAATTAGTGTGAACACTATCATGGAAAGCTGGAATGAATATCACGAAGATATGTTTAAAAAAGAAGTCATAGATAATACTTTTGACCTTGAACAAGAATTAGAAGAAATAAGAGATTCAATGAATCTAGATGATATGGAATTATAAATTTTTAAAGAGGCCAAGCAAATGTGCTTAGGCTCTTTAAATTTAATTGGGAATTTAATCTTTTTGGTTCATCCAAGCTCTTAAAACATTAATGTATTTTTCCGTTTCATCAATGTAACACATATGTCGACTATACTGGAACAACTCCCATTCAGCATTGGGTAGATTATCATACAAAGTTTTAGCAATGTATGGAGAAGAAAGATCCATAGCCCCACTGATCACTAAGGATGGTTGTACGATTTCCCTTAAGTGCTCCGTATATTCAAAGCCAGACAAAGTCCCAGTCGGCGTAAATTCATTAGGCCCCCAACCCACTAGATAAGCTTCTGAACCAGCTGCCTTTTCTCTTTTTAGGCAAGCAGGTGAATCTTCAGTGACTGGACCACAACAATATCTTTCCATAAACACATTAAGTGCTTCAAGATAATCCGGTGATTGGTAATTGCCGCTTTCTTCAGCCATTAATATCGCTTGACGATAGACTTCTGGCATTAGATTCACTCGGCGCATCCCTTCTTGGCGCCAAAGCTTGGCGGATGAAAGCGTTGATGAAAAGATATAAGATTTTATCCCCTCGGGTTGTTCTTCAATCTGATAAATTTGTTGCAGCATCCCACCCCAAGATTGTCCTAAAATATGAACTTGGTCTAATTTTAAATAATCTCTTAGAGCAATTAGTTCTTCTTTCCACACCTGTGCGGTAAATAATTCAGGATGCCCTTCAACCATCGATAAACCACAACCAATTTGATCATACATAACCAATGGACGATCATCTAATTCAGCAAGTGGGTCTAAAACTTCCAAATAATTGTGAGTAGATCCCGGCCCTCCATGGAGTAAGAGTAGAGGTGGTTTGCTGCCTGCTTGATTTACAACGCGGTAATAGGTTTCATGCCCTTTGAAAGGCATCTTTCCTTCAATAATCTTCATAACCCTGCCTCCTTTTAGTGTTCTCTTTCTATTATTACCTAAATAAACTGTCCCTGCCACTTTTGTTTCACTCTTTTTAGCGCAAGGTTAATAAATTGATGATAAAATAATAATAATAATTCGTTTAGGGGGATATAAAATGGATAAGATTGATCATTTTATCGAAATGGAAACAAACTATTTAGCCGTTGACCAATCTGTTAATCAATTAATGGATCAACTCGATGCGTTCCAAGGCCAAATCGAAAAAATAGCAAAGCTCATTGACTATTATGGTAGTCAAGAATGGTATGAACATCTTGAAATGGAAAAAAGAGAATTGTTACCGAGTGATTCTACACGAGCTATTCTCGGCGAAGATTATGCTTATGAAACATTGGGAAATCTCAGACAATGCGCGCTTCAAATGTTAGAAATCAGTACGGAGATTTTTAAAATTTATTAATCTCTTAAAGTACAAACAAAAAAGCCCACCAACAAAGCTGGTGGGTCTAAATTATATTATAGTTTTACAATATTTGCGGCTTGGTCGCCACGATCGCCTGAAACAATATCGTAAGACACTGCTTGGCCTTCATCTAATGTTTTGAAGCCGTCTCCAGAAACAGCTGAGAAATGTGCAAAAACATCTTTCCCATCTTGTCCTTCGATGAAACCAAAACCTTTATCGGCATTAAACCATTTTACTGTACCTGTATTCATATATAAATCCTCCTGTGTGCGTCTTAAGCACTTTGTATTGCAATAACTAAATAATTAAAAAGAAGATTTACATTTGTTGAATGGAAATGACTTAATTAACTTATTTCTTTATTACTTACCTAGTATAGTTCATAAATAGTGATCTGTCAAATTTTATTTGAAAGTAAATGATGCTTTAATAAAATTAGCTGGAAAGTCAAGCGGCTGTAAGCCAATTGAAATGATACAAATTATTAAATAACTGTTTTAATATCCTATATATTATTACTCGATGAAATGTTTCAGCTGAAAACACTTAAATGATTGTCGAATTTTACTCCCTTGTTCATTTAATAGTCACGTCTTCTCATAATCTTCATACTTATAATTAAGGAAGCAAAATAAGTAAAACTCATGACTAGTATGGAAGTAAAGAGTTGGCTCCATTTATTTGAAAAGAAATTTTTCAAAATCCTGTATAAATCTGTTGAAATTATCTTTTCACTGAATAAAAAGAGAACCACTCCAACAATACAAAGGACTAAAAAGCTAAAGATTATTAATAGTGTCCCTTCTGAGCCAAATTTTAATTGAATAGGTAACAGTATCAAAACCAGGATTGAGCTAACAGCCAAAATCATTAGTATCGTCAAAAGATTGTCTATAAAATTGAAAGTTTGTGGACTTTGAAAATAAGCAACGAGTGAAGTCAAATAAACTTCAAAAACTAATAAACCTATTAACCCTATGATTAAGGAAAAGTATTTTGAATATACATAATCTTGGCGGGTATATGGTAGGGTCAAAAGCATTGGCATCCCATTTTCCCTCTCATCATAAGTCATGGGTGACAGTATCAAAGATAAGATTGAAACTGAAATAACACTTATCAAAGCCAGGTCACCAGATTTAATATACAAGATAATGAAAATCATTATTATTGGTAAAAAATATGTAACTTGGTCTTGCGAATTAATAGCCAATCTTTATATATCAAACCTTTCATAAGCCACCACCTCCTTTTATTAATTTTACATCGCTTTACACTGATTATTTATTCGTGGAGAACATCGAAAAGGGGCATTGATTTTCTAAGCTGAATTTTAATATGAATGACTTAAGTGAACGTTTAATCTTGATCAATGACATTTCTATACTTGCCTTCACAATTTAATACTCCCGCTTTTGCATAATTCTGCTACTTATATAATAGGATATGCCCATCATTCCTGCTATCACTAGTATAAATAAAAAGAAAACATTCCAATCATTTGCTAAGAAATTTTGCAAGAACTGTATTTGATCCAATGAAATTAACTTAAACTCCTTAATAAGATAAAGAACTCCCATTATTCCTCCAAATAATAAGCCACCTACTACCATCATGGCAATCATTGCTTTTTTAACACCATATTTTAAATAAATGGGAAGCAAAATCCAACACATAGCAGAAGATACCACTAAAGTACTCAATATTTCAAGAAAGTTGTCAGTAAAAGAAAATTCTTCAATATTTTTGAAGGTAGCCATACTGGTGATTAAGCCCACTTCAAAAATCAATAAAGTAACGATGGTTATAACTGCAAACAAATATTTTGAACGCACATAGTCTTGCCGTGTATACGGTAGCGATAAAAGCATGGGCATGCCATTATCATACTCATCGTAAGAAATAGTCGAAATAATGGAGAATAGACCTACCATCGAGGTGTAAGTCATAAAAAATAATTTATCGTCCTCACTATAAAGCACAATGATTCCTACCACTACTGGTATCATAAATTGCAGACCCATCTTACGAATTAGTAGCCAATCTTTATAAAGCAATCCTTTCATTTGCGACCACCTACCATTAATTTAATTAAATCATCCACCGAAGCTTTTTCGATAATTACTTGTGGATAATTTTCCAAATAAAACTGTCTTTGATTGGTTAAGCAGCAATAACCATAATTTGTCTGATCAATCTTAATGATATGCGATTGATCGATCTGATCCAGTTCTTCTTGACGAAGCTTTAAAATACCATAGCTAGATAAAAGTTGATCCATTTCCTCGTACATAACTATTTTACCTTGATCGATAAGGTAGAAATCATCGCAAATCCCTTCCAAATCTGTGGCAATATGGGAAGAAATTAAAATGCTCGTTTGCGGAGACTCGTCTAAGTATTCACGCAAAATATCTAATATTTCTTCACGCGCCACTACATCCAACCCTGAGGTCGGCTCATCCATTATTAAAAATTGAGCTTTATGCGAAATGGCCGTAATTACTTTCATTTTTGCCTGCATACCTGTCGAAAATTTTTCAAACTTTTTATCCCACGTTAAGCCTTGCTGGTCTACAAAATGTCTAAACATGGCCTCATCAAAGTTTCGATAGCTACGCTTTAAGATAGCTAAAACATCTTTACAATTCATCACTCGACTAAAATTGGAATCCGACAAAACGACCCCCAACTTCTCCTTGTCATGACCAGATAACTGATTAACCGGACGCCCAAAAAGTTCAACTTCCCCTTGATCAGGAAAGATCAAACCAAGAATCGCCTTAATCGTCGTTGTCTTGCCAGATCCGTTCCTACCCAAAAAGCCAGTTACCATTCCTTCTTTAACTTGCAAACTGCAATCGAGCTGAAAAGAACCGTAATTTTTCTTTAAATGATTAACTTTTAACATCCCAATCCCCCATTAATAAATCAAATATGGACTGCATTTCATCTTTACTTAAGTGAAAAAGTTGTGCTTTCTCAATTGCTTGAGCCATTATAGCTTCCACTTGCATCAACTGTTCATTACGTAAAAGTTCTTGATTGGCTTCTAAAACATAGGAGCCTTTACCATGAATTGTCTCAATAAACCCTTCTCTCTCCAATTGGTCATAAGCTTTTTTGACCGTTAGCGCACTGATCTTCAATTCCTTAGAAAGGGATCTCACGGAAGGAAGCGCACTTGCAGTCGGTATTTCTCCTGCTAGAATCATTGCAGTTATCTGGTCTACAATTTGTTCATAAAGAGGAGTCATACTTGTATTATCGATAATTATTTGCATGCATTTTGCCCCTTTCATAAACAGTGTATAACAGTATATAACACTTGTCAATCCTTTTATAAAAAAACACAAAAAAACCACCAGCAAAGCTGGTGGGTTTAAATTATATTAAAGTTTTACGATGTTTGCGGCTTGGTCGCCACGATCGCCTGAAACAATATCGTAAGACACTGCTTGGCCTTCATCTAATGTTTTGAAGCCGTCTCCAGAAACAGCTGAGAAATGTGCAAAAACATCTTTCCCATCTTGTCCTTCGATGAAACCAAAACCTTTATCGGCATTAAACCATTTTACTGTACCTGTATTCATATATAAATCCTCCTGTGTGCGTCTTAAGCACTTTGTATTGCAATAACTAAATAATTAAAAAGAAGATTTACATTTGTTGAATGGAAATGACTTAATTAACTTATTTCTTTACTACTCACCTAGTATAGTCCAAAATTATTGATCTGTCAAACTTTATTTGAAAGTAAATGATGCTTTCATAAATTAAGAGCTAAAAAGTCAAGTGGCTGTACTAAATGTTCTATTTTTTAAGTTCTAAGTGGACAATACGAGTGATTTCCTTAAACCCTAACTTTTTATAAAGATTAAATGCAGTTTGGTTATCTGCTTCAACTGTTAAGTGGAAAGGCTTATGATTTGATTGAATCAAATCATTAATTGTTTGCTTCATTAGGTAAGTGGCAATTCCCTGCCCTTGAAAATTCGAGTCCACTGCAACACCAAATAAATAATTGACATCTGAGCTTTGGTCAGCAGAAATGGATGCAACTACATACCCTTGGCATAGGGCTACATAGATGGGGCTTTCTTGGTTTGCTACTGTTTCTCTAGCATATCGTAGGCTCAGCTCATAATCATCCTCAAAGCTTTCGGATTGAAAGCGAGCAATTTCCTCTACATGTTCCTCAGAAGCAATCAGAACTTTAATATCAAAACGTTCTTCAACTAAGTAAGGACTTGTCCCATAAGCCATTAATACTTCCTCATCTGTTAACAATAAGTTTAAAGAGACTAAAAATTTTGGATTTTCATCTATAAATATGCGTTCCGTTTTAAAAGTAAGAGATTTAATTCCATAAGAAGCAGTTTCTGATTGAAAGTTTTCGTAAAGTTTAGATGCTATGCCCTTGCGTCGATAGTTTGGATCGACAATTATTGAAAGTTCCGCTTCAGCATCATCGGCATAAACTGCTAATAAACCTATCATTTTCCGATCTTTATAGGCCGTAAAAAAACTAGGCATTGATCGATCAAAATTGTATCGATTAAATAGATACGGATCAGAAAAGGTTCGATCCACTTGATGTTTGTGTGTTAAAAGATCTTTTGCTGCTTGTATGTCGTTATTAGATAGATTTTGTTTACTTTGATAATGAATATTCATCTTACACACCCTTTTTAGCTAAGAATTAAATTTATTGCTTGATAATTTTAAGCTGAATAATCTGATTTAATGTTATAGATTTATATATCAATCTTTCTTCTATATTACATTAAAGTGAAAGTTGTTGCTATTTGATAACTTGTATAGCATATTATAAATAACAAATCATTTGAGAGGTGGTCACTATGAAGAATAAATTTTTTATTAAAGTCCTCTGTTTAACATTAGGAATTATGACAGTAACCCTTGAGGCCAGTGCTGAAAATAAAGAAAAAGAGAGAATTCCTGCAAAAATTCAATCCAGTTTGAAACTAGAAAAAAAAGAAACTGCTAAAGCAGGGGCGATGACCGAACAATTAATCAAGGATGGCAATTCAAAAGTCACAAAGTATGATAAGAAGAACAAAGACTATCAAAATCAAGAAGCCATCATTCCAAAAAACTATTTAGACGTTATGCATACCGAGGGAAAAGTTTTAGGAAAAAACCCCAATACCATCGAATCAAATGGGATCGTCGTCGAATATATTCCTTTAGAAGATAATACAGGCAGTAAAGATGACTTTGACCAAGTGAATGATGTATTAGGGATAGATGGTGTTCCTCAAGTTGGAATGAATGGTATCCGTACCTTTTTTGGCCATTATTATGACCATATTAATACAGGAGCTTTTGCTCCCTTTGCTAGCAACAATTATTTTGAACCGGGTAATGAATTTATTGTTACAGATAAGGACGGAATATCCAAAGGCTATGAAATCACAGCAATCATTCCCATTCAAACCGACTTCCAATATAACTATTTCTATAATGAAGATTCTATTCCCTTCCTTGCCTATTACGGAAATGGCGATGACATGGCTGCCTTTATGACTTGTCGTTGGGATAAAGCTATTGGCCAAATGGATTTTGCTATAGCTTATCGCATTTGGTAGATATCAACCTTCAAATTAACTCTAATTAATTTTGACCTTCCTTTTGGAAGGTTTTTTCTAATAAAAAGAGCCTTTCACCTTTCAATCCAAGTTAAAAACTTAAATTAAATGAGTAGAAGACTCTAATTGGAAATTTATTTAAATTCGCTTTTATTTTAGTAAAGTCGATGCCTGCAAATAAGAATTGGTGTATCGCTCAAGTAAATGGTTGATATATTTAATGACATCATTTGGTTCGATTTTTCCTTGTGGATAGACCTCTAAGCTGCTTAAAAAATCATCTTTTTCCTGCTGATTGGCTTGTTTTTCAAAATAAGCCCATCCATGAAGCAAGGCATTTACGCTTTGCTTTTGGTTTTCTGGCATTTTTCGGCAATATCTTTTTTCCACGAACATATTCGAGGTCAACATGATCATTTTTAAGGTGCTCTTTAATCTCTAAGTAAATATTTTGTAATTTAGAAAGAACTAAATACTTATTTCTTCTCCAAAGAGATTGACTTTCTTTTTTTGAAATTTTGACCCACCATATTTGTTCCCTTTCTACTCATTGATTTTGGCTGTTTACATCCTTTGGGAAGATGCTATTTTTATTCCTAACAAACCGATAGATAGCCGATACTACTAAGATAGCTAAACCAGCTAATAAGACAGCTTTAATACTTGTTACTAATTCCGGACTATGTACACCTTCTTCATAATTACTATAAATGCCATAGAAAGCCCAAGCTATTGAGATAGGAAAGAAAGCATTCTTATACATAAAGACATAGCCTACAACGAAAACAATGGCAATAATAATAACCACCAATGACCACACTGAATCTGAGATACCAAAGCCATCCCAGCCTATTTTGACTAAGAAAATAGAGATGTTTAAAAAAGTTGCGATTAAAACCCAAGCAGCATAGAGTGTAAAAGCGTAAGCTGGTAAATTATAAGAAATATTTTTACTGTTATAATTAATTTTTTCAATCAGTTTCATTAATGCTAAGAGTAATATAAAAATCATCACAACAGAAAGACCTATCAATTCGTATGAAAAACTAAAGATCCAACCCATATTAAAAAGACAGGAAACGATAAATAAAGGAGAAATCAGTGAAATAGTATGCATAATTTTTTTATCATCACGCTTAAAGGCTAAATAAGTCAGCGTGATTAACACTAAGGTGTAAATCACACCCCATATACTAAAAGCAAAACCAGCGGGAGTAATCAGTGTTGTATATTTAGCAGATACTTCTTGCTGGCTCATATCATTAATTAAACCTGATCCCCCCAAATAATTGACAAATATGGTAAGAAAAAAAGAGATGAAATCAGCTATTATCCAAAAATTTGTTCTATTAACAGCTTGACTCTTTGTTTGTTCTAACATATTTATCATTCCTTTTTACATTTTAAACTAACGACCTTTAGATACCCCTCAACTCAATTCAATTCAATTCAAAAAAACGTTTCCACTTTGATTATAACATCTTTACTTATTAATAATATGTTCTGCATGTTTGTCCATTAAATAAATTTTAAAACAAATCACAGCCACGATATTCATAGAACTTATCAACTACACGAAAATAAAAACAATGATTTTTGCCGTCTAAACTTTTTGCTCGAGGTAAGATAAAAAATGTTATCTCATCTCTTTGCATCATCTTAATAATGCTGTCGATTACACAATAAAGAGGCAAACCTACAGCTGAATATCTCATATAATCTTCTTCTAATTGTCGATAGGCCAAATCAAAAAAATTAATTTCCAGCGCTTGTTCTTCCTTCAACATCGAATCACCTCTTCAACATTATAGAACGTATGTTCGTTTTTTTCAAGAGGTTTTAACTTTTAGCATTTTTTATCTTTATTAAAGTCCTTTGCAATAAAATAGCAAACTCTCTTAACTCCAGCGATGAGCCATAAGAGTTTGCTCAAACTGATCTGCATATGACTGATAAGCTAGACGCTAAGCATTAAGGCTATTCTAATGTTTAAGGACGCTCTTGGGTCGGTAACATCAACTCCTAATAATTCTTGACATTTCTCAATACGATATTTGACGGTATTTCGATGAACAAATAGTATATTGGCAGTTAACGTTGTCTCACACTGATTATCTAAATATACCTTAAGGGTTTCACGTAATTCTTTTAAATTATTTGTTTGAGGATAAGCTAACTCTTTTAGTACTGATTCGCAAAAATAATTAATATCTTTACTGTCGATATCGTGAAAAAGATGTTGAACTCCCGAATTGTTATAATAGCTAATAGTCTCTTTATTATAATCTGTCAATCGAGCTTTAAATGCTAAGGACGCTTGGTCAATCGACCTGGATACTTGATCAATTGAACTGACTGATTCGCCGACGCTAAAAATCATGTCAATATTAACCAGTTTTAACAAATCATCATGACACTGCATTAATTTCTCATCCAGATTACCGACATGATTTTGTAAGATTAGATAGAGATGGGCATTAGCGTCTGTTTGAAATAAAAACATATCCTTAAAATATTCTTGACCATAAATTTTTAGAAAATCTAAAATTAACGCATATTTTTCATAGAGTTTAACTGTTTTTAATTTAGGTTCCAGTGCACTTGAAACATTTACTTCAACAGCCAAGTAATAGTTGGAGTCAACATATTTAATTTCTTCAATCGTTTTATAAAGAATCCCTTTATTTAAGGTATCTCCTCCCATAGTCTCTAACATAAAACTAGAGGAAGTGTGTAAATAACTGGAAAAAACTTTTTCCGTTTTATAAAGAATATAGGAAAGAACTAATTTGGCTTGATCAATCGTAAAGGCAGATATGGGGTAGGTCATATTCTCTGGGTTTAGTATGAGCAAGTAATGGGGAAAGTATTTAAATACAAAGACACTGCTGGCAGAGATTAGAAGTATCTGGTCATTTTCATCTTTCATTTTAAAATAATCATTAGGGACTTGTTTTTGTTTAAATCGCTTTTGAAACTGCTCCTGCAACGATTGGATAAGAAGTGGTTTTTTAGTGAAATGATGCGAATAACTCACCACTTTTTTTATTGGGCTCAAGAGAATAATCGGACATTTAATGATTTTACTGAATTCATTGATTACTTTATCAATGGAAGTATTGTTAAGTAAAAGGTCTGAGAATTGCTTTTGAATACTTAGCGCAAACTCAATTTCTTCTTTTCGTTGATTCCAGATATAATTTGAAATTTGATGGAGTAAGCGTCCGAGTGGATATTTATCAGGTATATTAATAATAGGAAAGTTGCGCTGATTGGCATAATCAATCACTTTGGGATGGAGTTCTCCATTAAGAAAACGTCCTGATTTAATGGCTAAACCTACTCCTTTAGCACGAATTAATGAATCGATAAAGGGAATCATCTGCAACTGATCATCTTTAAAAATCATTCCGGTTGTAAGAATTAAAGTCTCCGGACTGATATAAAACTCAACATCGGGTGTTTCAGTTATTTCGACGTTACTAACTTCTTGGTGTTCAATTGTTTTTCTATCTGTTAATAATTTAATCTCCGAGAGGTAGTCGATTGTTAATAATTTTTCTACGGATACCACACAAACCATCTCCTTAGTAAACTCATTATACCAAGAGATTTAATTCCTTCCTACTTTTACAAGCCATCTTTTATAGGATATAAAACAACTTAGACTGAGACTAACCAAAATAACAATTTCTTGCTTGAGCAATTTTATAACTGATTTTCATCTTCCTTTTTTAAAAGACTTGACACTTATCACTTTCTTCAATATAAAAAATAGTCTAGCAATTGATAGATTGTTAGACTATTTTTAAATTTATTAATTATCTTGTTTTTTCTAAGCTTATGTGGTTTATTCAGCAAAAGCGCCTTTATTACCATACTGATTAAAATGAACAGTATCTGACTCAAGGTAATCGATAATATGTTTTGGAATATCAATCCCTTTTTCAAGATTACGTTCTGTGCTTAAAACCGCTAATTCTCCAGGATAGTAGACCTGATCGAAGCCATCAGCTGGTTTGATAGCATGCAACTCCTCTACCATCTGTTCAATATTGGAAGTAAATTGATCCAAGCTAGTAAAGCGTGCTGGGTCGACCGCGATATAAACGTGTCCTAAGTCTCTGCCCTTGTCTAAATCATTATACATTGAAGAGACACTCTTACCAAAAGGTAAGCCAAAGAGCATACCCGAAAGAATATCAACAATCATCATTAAACCATATCCCTTGGGACCCGCAATTGGTAAAAGACCCGCTACTTTATGTGGATCGGTGGTCGAATTACCTTCAGCATCAACTGCCCAGGTATCCGGAATTGACTCGCCCTTTGAACGCGCATCCAAGACTTTACCCCAAGCTTGAACAGTGGTTGCCATATCAAAGAAGATTGGACGACCCTCCTTGCGAGGTGCACCAAAAGCAATCGGATTGGTTCCAAAATAATTTTCAGACCCTCCAAAAGGCACTACCATAGGATCAGATTGTGTCATCGACAGGCTAACATAACCAGCTTCTGCCAACTTCTCAACATAGTAAGCTAACATACCTGTATGACTAACATGGGTGACTCCTACCATGGCAATTCCATTTTCTTTTACTAATTCGATGACTTTTTCTAAAGCAAGATTAGCAATATAATGTCCTTGACCATTGTCACCATCAAAAGTAGCTGTCGCAGGACCTGTTTTTGTATAAGTAATCTTCGGTTCTTTGGTCACGCCCCCCTTGGCAATGCGTTCAGCATAATATGCAACACGAACAGCTCCGTGAGAATGAATATCAGATAAATCAGCATAAGTTAAGTGTTTAGCCGTTTCTAAAGCCGAATCTTCTGGTAGTCCTGCTGCCATTAACTTCTTTTTTATTAAGTCTTGTAGACGACTGGCTTGAATTTTTACTGTTTCATTTTTATCTGTCATTTTATCCTCCTATAGTTTAGGGTTGCGGTTAGCATCTTTAGAATAAACATAAGATAAAGGTTCGTCACGTCCAACAGCATAAGCACATTGTAAAGAATATCTTCCCATAAAGATGTAGTCACCTTTTTCGACCGGGAACCACTTATTATCAAGGTTATACATTCCTTGACCAGAAAGTAGATAAGCACCATGTTCTTGATAGTGGGTTTCGATATATCCATGACTAGCTCCTGGTTGGAATTCAAGAATATGAATATTCATATCAAAGCCAAAATCATCTGTTGGCAAGAAGTTCCATAAGAGGACGTCTTTCATACCTTCATACTCAATTGGTTGTAAATCAGCTTTATTACCCACCACTTTATGCGCTTCATGACCTTCAATAGCATCATAACGTCGTTGGTACAAGAAAACTTCTGTTATCTCTTTTTGAGCATTTTCTAGATACATTAATTGATCTACTGGGAAGAAAGCGTAGCCACCATCTGTTAATAGGTGTTCTTCTTTACCATCACTTACTTTTAATTTACCTGAGATAACATAAGCAAATGTTTCAAGCCCTTCTCCACCAAAACCACGTTCGTTCTTACCGCCTTCTTGGAACTCTGCAATATAATCATTAAAGCTAGCGCCAAGAGCAGGTGAGCCTAAAATTGAAATCAAAACATTTTCAAATCCTGGAATCTGATTATTCACTAAACCATCATGCGGTAAAATTGCATATAAGTCTTTCTCAACCACAGCACGGCTTTCTAATAAACCATCTCTATAACCTGTTTTATTGTTTTTATATCCCATTTAAACCTCTCCTTTTAAAAGTTTGTTTTTTAGTATTAGTTGTAAGTAAAATTGTGCTCCCAAGAGCATATCATTACCTGAAGTGTGCCCATACGATTGGATTGCACGAATTGATTGACTTAACTGATCAGTTGCTTGATTCTCTATCGCCTCAATCAATTTCAGCCATGTCGGATTGACTTGTCTTGCTAAAGCAGCATGATAATAGGCTTGACTAACTTTAGTTGTTGCTTTTACTTTCAGCGCTTGCTGGATGAGATTAGATAATATTACACAGGTTTGTTCAAACGAAGCAATTGGACCTCGGCGACTTAAGAGACTCTGTTCCATAACTAGCATTCCTTGTAAAAAGTCATCTCCCGAAGGAGTTAGTCCAAGCCCTTTACCAAAAAGAAATTGGACTAAATCTGACATTTTAGCTGGATCAGTCAATAAATCATTTTGTAAATCGCCAAGCAATTTGTTTTGATAGTAATTTTGCAGTGTAGCTAACTTATTAAAAGCCGATTGCTGATAAACTTTGGCTTTTCTCAGGCTATCAATAAGCTGTTTTAAATCTTTAACGGTTAGCTTTAAAGAATAAGCGGGTAAACAACAAGAATATCTTTGATAGTCGACTAGATCAATTTTTAGGGGTAAAGGGCGCGTATAGACAATCCATGAATGGTTCCGCTGTCGAATTTGTTCACCCGGCTTCAGACAGCGCATCAACTGATTAAACACTTGCTTGTTTTCTAACTGAACGCCTATTACAGAAGCCTTTTCTTGATTAACTGCTGAAAGATAAATCAGTTGTTGTGAACCCTCTGTCTTTCTTGTGACTAAATTAATCCCATGTTCAAAGACAGAGTCGACCCAATATATTTGATCTTCTAAGGGGAAAAGATAAGTCGAGATCAATAGGGCTGTTTTATCCGCTACTAGCTTATTCATCCACCTTAATTCCTAATGATTCCGCAAAAGCTACTAAAGCTTTTTCAAAGCAAGCAATCGGAGCAGTAACCGTTCCAGCACCTACTTGACCGACACCTGCTTTCTTATGTGCAATACCAGTATTAATAATTGGTTCAATTCCTGTTTCAACAACTTTACGAATATCGATTCCTAAGTTAGCTCCACGGAAATCCCAAGTTGGAATAGACCAGTTAGGGTTTTGTGCGCTGACTATTTTTGCTTGTTCATTGGAAATGCGAACTGCGTCTTCAAAACCACCTGCACCGATAAAGCGTGTCACTCCAGGGGCCGCTACAATGGCTGAACCACCTAAACCGATAGTCTCTGTAATTGCAGAGTCTCCGATATCCTTACTACCGTCTTCTTCACTATAACCAGTGAAATATAGACCCTTCGGCGTATTAACAGGTGCAGTAAACCATTGGTCACCCATGGCTGCAATACGAACACCAAAGTTTTCACCATTACGTGCCATAGTGGTAACAATACAGCCTTCTTGAATCTTACGTGCGTAGTCAACAATCGCTTTGCCAGTAGCCATCGCAATATTGAGGAAGAACTGGTCGGTATCCGCTAAGAATTGAATCACTTCCTGCTTTTGTTTAGCATCAATATCTAAGGATGTAATGATTGGAGCAATTTCTTTTAAGAATACAAGGGAAGCCGCAATATTTCTTTGGTGGAATTCATCACCCATGGTAATGGCTTTAGCAATCATAACATTGACATTAATACCACCTTCAATTTGACGTAACGCTTGTCCTAATACAGGCCCTAATACATCACGCATCCATTCAAGACGAGTAATAACTTCCTCATTGTTGGCTCCGAAACGTAATACCGTTCCGATCCCTTCGTTCATAATACAGTAACCAGTGGTACCGTCTGCTTTATTTTCAACGATAAAGACAGGGAAATTAGCAGTAGTAATTCCGCCCATAGGGCCTACTGCGCCCACATGGTGACAAGGCATGAAGGTGATTTCTCCAGCATCAATTTGTTGTTGTGCTTCTTCATGATTGGAAGCCCAACCTTCAAATAGCATCGCTCCAATAACTGAACCTTGCATTGGACCCGTCATGTTTTCATATTTCACTGGTGGTCCAGCATGTAAAACAACTTTTTTATCCGTATTTAATTCTGGGATAACCTCTTTAGCATATTTCACATCGATTAAGTAAGGTTGCGAATCTCGCATACGACCAATTACTTTCTGGTTGGCTTCATCAATAGCCTCTGCATGTTTTTCTAGTTCATTTAAGATCTTGATTAATTTCTTATTGCCACCTGCTTTTGGTCGCCAGTTGTATTGAATAGCTTTGCCTCCAAACTTAATAATTGGATCCACAAAACTTTCGATACCAATATTTATAACACGTGGAGAAGTCATCACTAATTCTTGAACGTGTTCACTTGGACTAGGTAATTCGATCTTTTCGCCTGTATAAGCCACATGTTCTTTAGCAGCAAATTGATAGTGAACGCCCATCAATTCTAAAGCTAAACGAATCGCTTTTGCGTTAGTTGTTTCAACATATACGCCCGCTTCTTTTAAGTTGGCTACAGCCTTATCGTAATCTTGAGGATCGTTTGGTGTTCCCGTTACAGTCGCAACAACATAAACTTCACGTTCACTATCAGCCAATTTTGAGAGATTTTCTTGAATAGTAGGAATCAGAGCATTAGCCATATCTGGGTGTGAACCATATCCTAAGACAACATCTAATAAAATAACACCTGTCTTTTCATCTGCAAAAGCTTCTTCTAACTTTTCGATTCGAATACTTGGGTCAATCATTGGATGTGGTTTACCTTGTGTATAAACATCGTCTCCTAAGTCCATCACTTGGAAACCGTGCGTATTTAAGATGTAACCTTCTTCGTTTTGAATATCTCCTAGTTCTAAAGCATCTGCAATTAGCATAGCTGCTTCATTTGCTAATGTTCCACCTGAGTAGAGACCTTTTACTGTTTTATCTTTTAATTGAGATTGGATTTGGTTATCTAACCCGTCCACATATTTAGCTTTGACTTCTTCACCATTAGCTAAGTCTATTGCTATTCTAGCTGCTTCTTCTAATGTATAAGCTAAAGCTACATTACCAATATGTTCGGTTGGTTTTTCACCTAAGAAAATGGCTACTACAGGCTTGGATAGGGATTGTAATACTTTAACAACTTGATCCCTTACTTCTTTTGCAGGTGGTTTAGAAATAACACAGATGACATCTGTCAATGGGTGCTTTTCTAAAGCGATAATGGCGTCAATCATGGTACGTGCGCCAACTGCTTTCTTCAAGTCTCTACCACCAGTACCAATAGCGTGAACTACTCCACCACCTAAACGATCAATAATAGTTGTGACTTCTTGAATGCCTGTCCCTGAAGCTCCAACCACGCCAATATTTCCTGGTTTCACAACATTGGTAAAGGCCATTGGAATACTCGAAATGATTCCTGTCCCACAATCAGGCCCCATGAATAAGAGTCCTTTTTCATGCGCCTTCTCTTTTAGTCTCACTTCATCTTCCATTGAAACGTTATCTGAGAATGAGAAAACATGTAAATTATTATCAAGCGCCTTTTCTATCTCATAGGCTGCATACTCTCCTGGAATAGATACTAAGGCTAAATTAGCATCTGGTAAAGCTTCCATTGCTTCCTCCCAGTTATCAACATCTACCTTATTATCAGATTCTTTCTTAACCGTTAGGTCTGCCAGAAAATGATCGATTTCTTCTAAAACTTTGTCAAAAACTGCTTGATCTTCTGTTTCAACTACAATTGCCAAATCATTAGCACCGGCAGATTCTAATTCAGGAGTAGATAAACCGGCCCCTTTAAAGATATCCTTATTTGCATCCGTCGCCATCATAACCTGTGCTTGAGTAACACCATCAACTTTATTAATTTCTGCTGATAAAAGCATCAAGTTAATAGAGTCTTGATAATTACCTTTTTGAATTTTTGTGAATAACAAGAAAACCCCTCCCTTTGTCTACTATTATATCGTTTCCCTTCATATAATTCGATTGCTCAGTTTACAAATAAAACGCCTTCTTTTGTTCATTTCGAACAAAAATAAGGTTTCTTTCATTTTAAATTTGTAGTGGATGCGTTAAAAAGAATGTTAAAATAACCTTACAAGAATGGGCTCCATCTCCCTATTTAGAAGAAGGTGATTTAAATTCGACAAATAATTGATGTTTTTCAAACTCCTCACTATAAAATTTCAGCTACACTATATAGATCTTCACTGCCACAAAGCCAGATGTTGATTTATCTTCACGGTGGTGGACTGATTTTTGGTCAACGCGAAGACTTGCCGGGCGAATATATCGAATTACTTAACAGTAAAGGATATTCGATACTAGCTCTTGACTACTTATTAGCTCCTGAAAGTAATTTAGAGCAAATCATTAATCTTTTAAGCAAAACTCTTGAATGGTATCAAAATGCAGGTTATCAATTAGCAGGCCAAATAGATCCTTCATACAATCTATTTGGCCGGTCAGCCGGAGCTTATCTTGCCCTACAACTAGCTACAAGAAGGTCTTCTAAATGGTTGAAAACTATCATCAGCTTTTATGGCTATTACAAGTTAAATGATGCAAACTTTATCTATCCTAATCCTTACCATAATAAATTTGCGAAAGTGTCCAAAGAATTAATCGAGACTTTCATTCAAAACAAACCTATCAGTCAGGGAAACGAAAATGAGCGTTATTTAATCTACCTCTATTGTAGACAAGTTGGAAATTGGATTGAATTTCTAACGGATGATCCAAACAGTTTTTCACTCACTAAAGAGCAAATTAACCTACTACCTCCTTTACTTCTTGTCCATGCTGATAAAGACCCTGATGTTCCCATTCAACAATCAAAACAACTAAACAAATTCGCTAATCAAAGTCATTTGATTGAGGTTGCTTCTGCAGATCATGATTTCGATCGAACAAATTTAACAAAAGGGAGAGAGGTTTATCTGCAAGTCATAGAGTGGCTTGATTCGTTATCAAATTAAATAAAAATTGAAAGGATGTTTTTATGCAGTTAGATTTTATGTCCACGCTTCAAAGTGTGCTCGTCTTATTCATTCTTATTATTATTGGCTTTTTTGCTGGTAGGTGGAAAGTAATCAGTGCTCAAGGTCAAAAAGATATTACCAACCTTGTTTTGTATATCACCATGCCGGCAACCATCTTTAATGCCATGCAATTAGATTTTAATATTGAACGTGTGCAAAGAGCTTTTACAATTCTAATAATTGTAGCCGTTTGTTATGCTGGTATGTTGTTATTAGGATGGTTAGTTGCTAAACAAACTAAGTTAAGTATTTCCGAGCAGGATGTTTTTAGAGTGGCCCTTCTTTTATCTAATACCTCTTTTATGGGTTACCCTATTGTTAGTAATCTCTTAGGAGAAGAAGCTCTATTCTATGCTGTTATCGGCGCCGGGTTTTTATTTGAAACTGTCTCATGGTCAATTGGTATTTATTTAATGGGAAGAAACGGTTCAGGTAAGGTAGAATTTAATTGGAAAAAAATTGTTCTAAGTCCCGGCATCTTATCGATAGTCGTTGGTTTAATCTTCTTTCTTTTTAGTTGGCGAGTTCCTCAACCCTTGGATAAAGTTTTGAATATTTTAAGCCCGGCAACTTCACCGCTAGCCATGATTGTTGTTGGTTTAATTCTATCGCGCAGTGATATTTCTAAGATATTCGCTAATAAATTCTTATATATTCAAGCTTTACTCAAACTCGTTTTTATACCTCTAATAATTCTCTTTACTTTAAAAGCTTTTAATTTCTCAAACTATGAGTTAATTATTCCGACTATCATGTTAGCTATGCCGACAGCATCTTATGTAGCTATGTTTGCTCAAAATTACGACAATCATCCTGAGTTTGCTAGTCAGATGGTCTTTATGACTTCTCTGCTCTCAGTCGTTACCATACCAATCATCACTTTGCTCTTCTAATTAAAAAGTCTTCTGTTGGTATTAAAAAACCCCTAAGAATTAGATCCAATCTATTCTTAGGGACTATTTGCTTCTTCTGAAAACAAATTAGTCTATATTTAATTATTTAAATTCTCCAACAAACTCCTCTGTTACTCCCTTATCTATGCTATAAACCTCATGTCCTCTTACATAAGTAGCCATAACAGTTGCACCAATTTCGCTACCAATATAAGGACTGATCTTATTGCGATATTCTAAATCTTCAGCAGTTAAGACGTAAGATTTATTAGGATCAATTAAAACGATATCTGCATCTTTGCCTACTGATAAGCTTCCTTTTGTATCATCAATACCAAAACGACGGGCTGGTTGTGTCGCAATCACTTGTGCAAATTGCTCAAGAGACATACCACGCTTATTAACTGCTTCATCAAAGAACACATCGACATCATTTTGTACGCCTGAGATACCGCCCCAAGCATCAAATGCATTTTCTTTATCTTTCAAGTCTGGGGTACATGGAGAATGATCAGAGATTGATGAAATAATATCCCCTGAAAAGACATAATCCCATAAACCATCTTGAGCTTCTTTATCACGGATTGGTGGTGAACATTTAGCCACATTTCCAATAGCATCTAATTGGTCTGTTGTAAAGTATAAATAATGTAAACAAGTCTCACAAGTGACATCGACACCTTCTTGTTGCCCTTTAATAACTGCTTCCACACCTTCTGGGCAAGCCACGTGACAGATATGAATACGACAGCCTGTTTCTTTAGCAAAAAGAATTGCTCGTTGAATAGGTTCCACCTCTGTAAAGACTGGACGAGTCGCCACATACTCTGACAATTTTGATTTGCCTTCCGCTTTTGCTTTTTCACCTAGGCGATCAGTAATCGCTGCATTTTCAGCATGGATAGCTAGAACTTTTCCTGTCTTAGCAATTTGTTTCATCCCTTCGTAGAGTGAATAGTCATCCACATTTTGGAAGTCTCCATCAATTGAACGGTCGCCACAAGTTGCCATAAAACATTTATAGGCCGTTACACCGTTCTCATTTAATTCTTGAATACCACCTGTTTCAACATTATAAGGAACGAGTCCTCCAAATGAGAAAACATCCACTTTTAATTTACCTTGACCAGATTGGTATTTGTCCTTAATACTCGCTTCATCAGTTGTTGCTGGTACTTGGTTCAATGGCATTTCTAAGAAAGAAGTTACTCCTCCCTTAGCACAAGCAGAAGTTCCTGTAACATAACCTTCCCACTCATCACGATACCCTCCACCATTTTCAGTAATATGAACGTGACAATCAAACATTCCCGGACTAACAATTAATCCTTTAGCGTTAACCTCTTGCTCAGCCGATAAATTTTCACCAATTGCAGCAATCTTTCCGTCTTTGACTGCCAAATCGGTCACAACTGCGCCGCTTTCTAAAATGACTTGACCATTCTTGATGACTAAATCATATGACATAAAATAACCTCCTAATAAATTTTTATTAAGCGTCCAAAATAATTAAATTTAATTATTCTGCACGATTTAATACAAAGTAAACAAGTAATCCCACTACAAAACCATCAATCCAAGAGATTTGGGACAGAAACTCTAGGGCTGGGATAAATTGTCCGACAATTGAAACAACAAACCCACAAATGGTTGCGATATAAGCTTTCTTATTGACACCAGAATAAGGGTTATCCGCTGCTTGCTCTGGTGAATAGTATAGTAAATCCAAGTCGATCTTTTGTTTGTCCACAAAGTAGAAGTGAGCAATCATAACACCGGCTACAGGGCCTAACAAGCTTCCAATATAGTTAAGGAAAACTAGAATTACACTCCCTGACTCCATGAATTTCCAAGGCATTATGATAAAACTGATAATACTTGCGATGATAACACCTTTACGATAATTAATTTTTTGTGGAAAAAGAGCTGTTAACTGGAAGGCTGCTGGAATAATATTACCAGTCGCATTAGTTGAAACGGTTGTCATCAATAAGACAAAAGAAGCCAAGAAAATAGCCGGCATAGAGTCCCATTGATTAATAATTTGTAAGACATCTCCTTGATGTGAAACACCAGTAATGGCCGCACCATTTAAAACAGTGATACTTGCAAAAGCAAAAATGACATACCCAACTAACAACGATAAGATTTGTCCTATTGTTTGAGACTTGGTGGAAGTTGCGTTTTGAGTAAAGTCAGAAACACTTACTCCTGGAGCTGCCCAAACAGATAAGGTAGATGCAATAATAATCAAATAGGCTAAAGGGGTTGCAACCGATTGATTAACAGCTGTTACATGGTCGAAAATTGGTCCAAACCCGCCCGCTACACTCAATCCCCAAACAACCATTCCTCCGAACACAACATAAATAAGTGGATTTAGTATAGCTGTAAACTTGTTTAATACGCGGCCTCCCCCTAAGCCAATCATTACATTGATCAAGAAGAAGACTACAAATGATAAAAAGGCTGGTACAGAAAGGCCCAAAATATTAATGCCTTCACCAACATTCAAGAAAGCTGGCCAAATTCTACTTACTAAGATCAACAAAGCTTTCGAACCTGCATAGTTTTGGACCCCAAACCAAGCAATAGCTGCCACAACTCCCCTTAGAAAGCCAGGCAATTTAGATCCTGCACTACCATAAACAGAACGTAAATGAATGGCAAATGGAATGCCATACATAGACCCTGCTTTACCGTTAACTGTCATTAGTCCCGCTACTGCTAGTCCCGCCAAAATGATAGCTAAGAACACGTGAATAGGTGCCACCCCTAAAGCTAGAAAGCCACCAACAGTTAGATAATTAGGAATATTATGGACCGATCCCATCCACAGAGTAAAGAAGTTAAGTGTTGACATACTACGTTGTTCTGGCTTATTAGGCAATATGTCATCATTGGTATATCCCCTTGATTTAAACAAATCAATTTGTTCTTGTCTTACTAAGACATCATTATGTTCCATTATTAAAAGTCCTCCAAATTATTTTAATAGGCCAATTCTTTTAAGGCCTCTGCTAAAGCTTGTATCCCTTCAACAATATCCACCGCCTCGGTATGTTCTTCCGGATTATGACTAATTCCTTTGATGGAAGGAACGAAGATCATAGCTGTTGGAACTTGTGGAGCAAATATCTGTGAATCATGCCCCGCTCCTGAATGCATGATTTGATAATTTAATTGGTTATCCTGACAAACTTTTTCTAAAACTTTAACAATCTCAGGATCCATTGGCACTGGTGGCTCATTCATCCATAAATTCATTTCTACTTCAATCGCTTTTTCATGACAATGTTTCTCAATAGTCGTTTCAATAAATACAGCAAACTCATCGAGAGCTTCCTGGTTAGTGTGTCTAGTATCAATTGAAAATTCCATTTCTCCAGGAACAACATTCACCACATTAGGCTTTACTTCTACGTGGCCAAAGGTTACGACTAAAGGATCGCCAATTTCATTTGCTTTATCAATGACTTCAGAAACAATTCTAGCGTAACAGTCGATGACATCTTTACGATATCTCATTAAGGTCGTTCCGGCATGATTAGCTTCACCCTTTAATTTAATGGTGTAGCGTTTTTGCCCCACTATGGCATTAACAACCCCAACTTTTTTGCCTGCATTTTCCAAGAAGTTTCCTTGTTCAATATGTAATTCTACAAAAGCATCAAAGTGATTAAAGCGTGGAGAATCTACAAGGTAATTAAAGCCTGCTTCCTTCATAGCTGTCTCAAAAGGAACACCGTCATTGTCCTTAATGGTTTCAACATCTTCTTTTTTCGCTAAACCAAAAATATTTTTAGATCCCCAAAAGGCATATGGAAAACGAGAGCCTTCCTCTTCTGCCATCGAAACAATTCGCAAAGATTTCTTTGGTTGGCCGTATTCTTCAACCAACCCCTTAATCGCTAAGTAGGCAGACATAATACCCAATTGGCCATCTAGACGACCACCATCAACAACTGTATCAATATGCGATCCTGAGGCGATGATTGATTCTGGCTCTTCACTACCTTCAACTGTTGCAAACATATTCCCTACTTCGTCGAACTCTACCTTCATCCCCTCTTTTTCAAAAAGTTCTTTCAAGGCATTCTGAGCTTCAATCCATGATTTGCTATATAAAAGTCTTGTAGTACCTTTTCCTTCTTTATCAGAAATACTCGAAATCCAATCCATTTGGCGATCGATTTCTGCTGGTGAAATTTTTATCATAGTTCGCACCCTTTCCAAATTTTGCCCATTTGTATCTTGCATACATTATAGTGTAAAACGGTTTCATTTCTCATTGTTATATTTGCTCAACTTTACAATGTATTTTGTCTAAAGTGAACAAAAACAACCCTCTGTTAGTTAAGCGAACTTTTTGTCTATAAACTGTTTGAGTTTAAAGCCCTCTCTTACTTTTTGAATAATTACCACGCCCCCATTATTCATAGACCGCATATCATAAAACTCATCAATATGTTCTGTTTTTGGTAATAGAATTTGAAGTATATGGCGAATATTGATACTGTGTCCAACAAATAAGATACAAGCCTCCGTCTCAATTAATTCATTAAACAATTTATCCATTCCTTCTTTAAGACGCTTACAATAAACAGCATAGTCTTCTCCTTGACCTAGAGGGTCAGCAGGTTGTAATGCTGTCAGCCTTTGTTTTTCTGTTGTATTTCTCAACATACTCTCTACAGAATCAAAACCCAAATATCTCCTTATGATATCCCAAGTTTGATAGCTTTCCATACCTTCAAAGGAACCAAAGCTAATTTCTCGAAAATCTGCCATTTCTATAATGGGAATCATCCAATTCGGATAGATACTTTGTTCAATAAGAATTTCGGCTGTGGTACGTGTTCTCTTTAAATCACTTACAATCGCCGCATCAAATTTAACCTTACTTAATTTTTCGCCTAAATCTTTAACTGCTTGAATCCCTTCTGCTGTCAATAAAGGATCACACCACCCTTGGGTACGCCCATTCTTATTAAAAAACGTTTCACCATGACGGACAAAATATATGGTTAACCCGTTAGACATTTAATCATTCCTTTAACAAATTTGTGTGCTTAGTAGGATCCCGTGCTATACTTATTTTAAATCTTCAAGGAGGAGCAACCATGACCTACTTATCATACTCGTATTTCTACCAAAACTGTTTTAAAAACTTTTCGATTGATAGCCAACAAATCCAAACCTTTTGTCAAAAATACAATCAGTCTCAAACCATTAAGTCTCGCCAGATTGAATTAACAACCATTCAAAGAGCGTTAAAAGACTTTAAAGATAATCAAACAGTTTACTTGGCAGTTTTACAGCAAATTATTAAACAAGACTTTCTGCTAACTAATATTCAACTAAATGATTGGCAACAATTGGTCATTATGATTGTATGTATTCAAGCTTTAATAGAGCTGTATAAAAAGTACAATCTCCCTCTTAATATATTACAAAATACACTATCCGACCTTTTTTTACGTATTAACTTATCCCAGGCTGTCGGTTTATCAACAGATGATTTTGAATGGTTAGCACGTATCTTTCGTCTTAGGATTTTCAAGTTAGGCGAGCTTCAATTTGAATTTACTCTTTTTGATTCAGCCACTCTTCCTAAAGACATTTCTTACATTAATAACGGTAGTAAAATCCTTCAAGATGCTCTCCCTATTATTAGTGTCCACATCATGCAAGATAGTTTAATTGATGAAGCACACTCTTCAACTGCTTTTTACTTAGCTCGAGCCTTTAAAAAAAGATATTTAACTAATTTCCCAGCACAATACTTTTACTGTTATTCTTGGCTCTTAAATCCTAACAACTCATTTTTATTAGGATCTCAAAGCAATATTCTATCTTTTTCAAGTAACTTTGACCTAATCGCCCATTCTGCCTATCCTGATATGGCCTTAGAGCATATTTATGGTTCTAAAGATATCCATCCTGACTCAATGCCTCAAATCACTAGTTTGCAAAGAAGAGCAAAAAGTCATCTTTCATTTCTGGGAATTGGAGTGGGGATTGTTCCTTTCTAGGAAATACTATCCTTTAATTGACCCTGCTGATAAACCTGATACAAGATCTTTTCTAAAAACCATTGCGATAACTGCTGGTGGAATAATAGCTATTAAACCAGAGGCTGCAATCATACTATAGTCAATAGCATCTCTTGTCATAAACTCAGATAGAACTAGGGTAATTACTTTATTATTCTGAGTTGACGTTAAAATCATTGGGATTTGAAATTGGCTCCAACTCATTAACAAGAGAATTAAGACACAGGTAATAATAGCTGTTCGTGACATGGGTAAAATCACCCTCCAGAAAAGCTGCCATTCTGTACAACCATCGAGTTCTGCTGCTTCCCACATTTCTTTAGGAATCTTATTAAAATGCGTAATCAACATCCAAGTTGCTAGAGGTAAAAAAGCAGTCACATAAATGACACTAATCCAGAAAAGCTTATCCAGCAACTGATAGTTTGAAAAAATAGCAAATATTGGAATGATGGTGGTAAACACAGGAATAACGATGGTAATCAATAATAAGCGTAAAATCACTTTTCGTAAGCGAAAGCGAAAACGTACCATAGCGTAACTGGTTAAAACAGCTAAAGGTACCCCAATAAA
This sequence comes from Facklamia sp. P12932, assembly GCF_050409545.1. Classification (NCBI taxonomy): domain Bacteria; kingdom Bacillati; phylum Bacillota; class Bacilli; order Lactobacillales; family Aerococcaceae; genus Facklamia; species Facklamia sp. P12932. The sequence goes on from NZ_JBNUPG010000013.1 coordinate 33,366, forward strand.
GAGAGTATATAAGGAACTAATTAAGGAATTCTTTAAGCCATTAAAAATGGTTATATGTGCCTTATCTGTCGGATCAAACAAGCTTTGATAATTTGTAAAAGTTGCTTGACTGGGTAGAAAGCGACCTCCCGCTTTCATTAATTCTGCTTTAGGGGTGACGCTAATTATAAAAGCCCAAATAAGGGGACCTAAAGTGAATAGCAGAAAGATAATTACAGTTATAATGTATAACCAATCCCAACGTTTATTTTTAAGCATGATCTCCCTCCAATCTTAGCGAACGAATATAAAAGTAACCAATAATCCCCGATAAAATCATGATTATATAGGTAATCGCTGACCCTAGACCAAAGTCTAAAAAGCTAAAGGTATTTAAATAATTATATATTAAAAGGGTTTGTCCTTCATAACGGTAACCTACTAAAGAAATTACCTCATCAAAAACATTTAAACCTGCCATAGTTGCTTGGATTAACACAATTGAAAGTGTAGGCAAAATCATTCTTAGCGTTATATAGAAAAACTCTGAATAACGACTGGCACCATCCATTTTAGCCGCTTCGTAGATTTCTTTAGGAATTGTTTGTAGGGTTGCCAAAATTAAAATGGCACAAAAAGGTACCACCCGCCAAGCAATTACAATTGAAACGACAATTAGGAGTAAATAACGATTATTAATCCAAGCAACTGGCTGATCAATAATTGAAAGACTCATCAATAATTTATTCATAAAACCATAACTGGGATGAAAAATAAATTGCCAGACAATACCATTAACTAGGGGGGGCAAAGCCCAAGGAACAATTGCAATACCCGTTAGCATTGGGCTAATAACTGTCCGCTTATTGAGCAAAAGTCCCACAATAATGCTGGAAATGACGGTTAAAAAGACGACTAATAAAAAAACCATCAAACTATTTTGAAAAGCATGATGAAAATCTTCTGAGAGTAAAACCTCTTTATAATTATCGAGTCCGATAAACTTAAAGCGGTCTGGTCTACTTAATTTAAACGCATGAAGACTGTAGATGAAGGTGCGTACAATTGGTAAGTAGACGAACAATCCCATGATAAGCATCATGGGTAAGATTAGAAAAATGGCTTTTTTAGATTTTTTCATAATAAACTCCTTTTAAATCATTGATCCCTACTATCATTTTTATAATAGCACGGATCAACCCTTAAAAATTTAAATCTAGGTGTAGTGCACTACACCTAGATTTATTATTAATTACTCAGCAAATTCCTCAACAACACTATTTACTTTTTCAACTAATTCTTTAACAACCTCTTCGGCAGAAAGATCTGAAGTTACCATTTTATTGATAGTATTATAAATTTCGGCACTCATTTCGGTGTAATATTCTGGCACCCCATTTGGGAATGGCGATTCAACCATTTCAGCCAATTCAACCATCGCACCTGTGTTTTTAATCTTTTCCTCATCAATTAGCTGCTGTAAGATGCTTAATCGTGTAGGAAGTGCTCCTACCGCATCAAATAATTCTAATTGAGTTTCTTCGGAAGTATACCACTTAACGAAGGTTTGAGCAGCTTCCATATTTTCAGTATTTGGTGAAATACCTACTGCTTCTTGGAAAGGTACTGTTCTTTCAGCGTTTGCATCAACACCTGGCAGTAAAATTGGTTTTACCTGTCCAACTACTGTTGACTCCTCTTCATTATTAACGCGACCAACAAATGAAGATGGGCCTACTATAAAGGCAGTATCTCCTGAGTTAATCTGTCTGTAAGCGTCCATTCCCGAACCGTTCACATTACCTGGATTAATTAATTCTTCATCTGATAAAGCCTTAATAATAGTTAATGCATCGAGAGACGCTTCTTCATTCAAAGTATTATCCTCATTAAATATAATACCATTGCGTGTATAAGCCAACCAGAAGAAAGTAGTCGTTAAATTTTCATCCGCACCTAACGGAAGCGATACTGGGTATTCTGTAATTCCAGCATCTTTAATAGTTTTAGCTTGTTCCATCACTTGATCCCAAGTTACTGGCGGTTCTTCTAAGCCAGCCTCCTCATACATTTTTGTATTGTAGTAGGCAATCCGAAAATCATTTGCATAAGGGACTGCATAGACCTCATCGTTTAGCATAAATTGCTCGATTGCTGGAAAAGCATCCGCATCTGGCAAATCAATAGGAGCCAACCAATCTGCGCTGGTGAATTCTCCCATCCAAGACCAATCTACTTCAAAGACATCCGCTGCCACCGTGTTACTTGCAGCTGCAATCGCTAACTTATCACGAATATCGTCCCAACTAGTTGGTAAAACATTGACTTTAATCCCATACTCTTCTTCAAATCTAGCCAACATTTCATCCGATGGAGCTCCCCAATCAGGAATCATAAAGCTAATTTCTATACCTGCATTTTCTTCTTGAGCCATAGCTGTTAAAGGTGCTAACACAGTTGATAAAGTGAGCGATGCTGCTAAGATGCTTTTTAATGTTTTTTTCATATTTTTCTCCTTTATTCTTTAAGTTGTTGGAATGACTAAATCCCTAAATAATTATCTATTCTAGCCTACCACATCCTTTCCATCTTTTTTAGTAATAAGTCTTGAAGCAGAGTCTTTATCGAAGATTGGATATGGCCATTCTTCTAAGCGTGTGATTCAACCCTCGAATGGCAATCGATAATTGCATAATATTTTCAAACGGGGCAATGCCCCCACTACCTGAACAACCAATATGCAAAATATCTGCACCACCTATTTTAGCAGTTAATCCCAATTGAGTAACCACCTCTTTTTGTGAACAATCCTGACTCGTCCCGTTAGCTGCTAAACTCAAAGCCCCCACTTTGTGAATCAACTGACAACTGCGCCTAAACTCTTCCATCGAGTAACCAGGCACGGTTCCAACTTGAGGTAATATGATAATTTCAGCCCCAGCTGTCAAAAAGTGTTGCACCCATTCTTCTGAAGAAATAGGTTCATCATAGGCTGCCCCATGCATTTTGCCAGCAATCACAATACCAGAATAATGGTTTTTCGCCAGACGAATACCTTCTACTATTGCCTGATTACTAACTCCGGATTGTGGGTTTCCTGTTAAGCATATAAAATCTAACCCCAATTCTTCCACTCTTTTTAAGCTTTCAACACTACATATACGCCCCTCAACTAGGCTCTTTACTTTTTCCAAATAATGTCCCTCACTGGCTACCGGTTCTAAATTGACACCGATGGGACGTTGGACAAACTGTTTCAAAGTTTCAATTGGATGTGGCGTATCTGGTAAAGCCCATATCTTTGGATTAAAAACATCTACTTGATTGAGCAAAATCAAATCCGCACCAGCGGCTCGAGCAAGTTCACTGTTAGTAAGATCAGGTAGGTGAGGAGTTCGATCTTCTCTTAATTCTACTAATAAAGTTCTGCCTTCATTAGCTCGTATACTATTGAGTAAATCCGAGGAAGTCATCGTAGCAAAATCACTTGCGAAACAATCTAACATACGCTTACTATTCAAAATTAACCCCTCGCTCTTTTTCTATTAGTTGCACTAGCATTATTTAAGTCCTACCGCTTTTGTGAACAACAGGCTTCCTATAAACAAAACCACTCTCAACATCTTGGATGGATGCATCTAAATAATATTCCTGATGCTATTATAACTTACTAACAGGCCGCGGACCTATCAGAGTTTCTGATAAATAGGCCTGATTTATTAGATAACTTCTTAAAATTCTATTTAATTAAGTGGTAGGCCACAATGGCTTTTGCTTGGAAAACTTATGCACTGTTCCCTTTAAGCATCCTACAAACTAGCTCCCCTTGGTGTCATTTTAGAAACTGATAGATTTATATTATAAAATAATGCTCCAATCGTTACCTGACGGATTATTTTAGTCGTTCATGTCCCATTAAGCTAACAATATAAAAAACATCCTTATCAGACAATTGATCACACTTACTATTTTATCGCAAGGCTTCCCACGCATACCTTAAAACTTTCGACTTGAGTTTTTTTAGGTGGAAGATATTGTGTTGCTATTTTTTGTTTGCGCTAGGATCGAATTAGGTCGGTATTAGTGATATACTTTGTTTGAAATGAGACTATTACCATTTATTCGTAAATCTTTCAATGAAGGAGTTTTACAATGCACCAAATAGAAAAAATAACCAAAAGTTACCATACAGGGGGCTTTAAGCAAAAAGCCTTGGATAATGTGACGTTCAATTTAAGAGACAATGAGTTTGTATCTATTTTAGGTCACAGCGGGTCAGGTAAAACGACGTTACTCAATATCATTGGCGGCTTGGACCGCTATGACAGTGGTGATATTATTATTAATGGCATTTCAACCAAAAATTATAAAGACAAAGACTGGGATTCATACCGCAACCACTCGGTCGGTTTTGTCTTTCAAAGCTATAATTTAATCCCTCACCAATCCGTTTTATCCAATGTTGAATTGGCACTTACTATTTCAGGAATTTCAGCCAAGCTTCGGAAGCAAAAAGCTATCAAAGCCTTAGAGGAAGTAGAGTTAAAAGATCATATCAACAAACAGCCCAATCAATTATCTGGGGGGCAAATGCAACGAGTTGCGATCGCACGAGCATTAGTCAATGAGCCAGATATTCTTTTAGCCGATGAACCGACAGGAGCCTTAGATACACAGACTAGCCTTCAAATAATGAACCTATTAAAAAACGTTGCCAAAAAACGTTTGGTCGTGATGGTTACTCATAATGCTGAATTGGCTCACCAATACTCCAACCGCATTATTGAATTGCAAGACGGCAAAGTCATTTCTGACACCCATCCTTTAGCCATTGAAGAAAACAAAAACTCTAAGCATGAAAGCATGGGCAAGTCTTCCATGTCGTTTCTTACGGCCTTGTCGTTAAGTTTTAATAATTTAAACGCTAAAAAAGCCCGAACGTTTTTGACAGCTTTTGCAGGGTCCATCGGGATTATTGGAATTGCCCTCATTCTATCGCTATCGACCGGCGTGAATAACTATATTGATAACGTCCAAGAAGAGACTATGTCGGCCTATCCAATAACCATTGAACAAGAGTCTGTCGACTTTAATCAATTAATGTCGGCAAGAAGAGCGGAAACTTCTACTAAAGAAACAGAAGATACCGACTCTAACAATGAAAATTTAGACGTCATCTACAGTAACAATGAATCGCTTGAACAAATGAGTGAGTTCAATTCTTCTTTTCGCCAAAATAATTTAACAGCTTTCAAAAAATATTTAGATCAAGATGACAATAAACTTTCTAACTATGTCGGCAAAAATGGTATCGTTTATTCTTACGCTATCAATTTTGATTTATTCGCCTACGACGAAAATGAGCGTTTGATCAATACTGATGGTAGTTCTTTTGAAAGTGTGAATCGACAACCAAGAACAAACTTTAGTTCCCCTTCAAACTCGTTTAATCAACCCAACACAAAAATTAGCGAACTTCTTCCAGGTCAAGGTGAGCAAGTTATTAGCCCAGTTGTAAAGGATAATTATCATTTAATCGATGGTAAATGGCCTGAAAAATATAATGAGATGGTGCTGGTTGTAAATGAAGCCAATGAAATCAGCCTTTCTGATTTTTACGAGTTTGGCATGCTCCCCTCTGAAGATTATGAGAAAATTCTCAATCAAATAGAAAATGATGAAGAACTTCACCTCGAAAAAAAGACACTTCGGTTTAAAGACCTACGCAATCAAACTTTTTATTTATTACCTCGCAGTGATTACTATGAGAAAAACGCGCGAGGTAATTATCAAAAACTGACTGACGATCCCTTAACGATTGAAAAAGTTGTTAAAGAAAAAGCTATCCCGATAAAAATTTCCGGTATCATTCAACCAGTTGATAATGCTAAAACCTTAACCATTCGCACTCCGCTTGCTTATACACGCAAATTAAGAAACTTTTTAATGGCTTATGTCAATCAAAGTGACATCGTTCAAGCACAAAAAAAGCAACCAAAAACCAACGTTTTAAATGGTCTAGCTTTTGAAGCAGCTAACGATAGAGAAAAAATTGAAGATGTCTATCATTATTTAGAGGATTTCACCCTCAGTCAACAAGCTGAATTTATTAAGCAAATTCAAGCAAAACAGCAAAGCTTAGAACCGTTCGCAACAACAGAGCCAAATTTAGCTGACAATCCGGCTAATATCGCGGATCCATTTAATCAAGTCGTTAAAGACCTGGATGATTCGTCCCTTCTTGAAATTTATGATTCTTCAATTGCACCGGCTAGTTACGACACTAATTTAAAAGAATTTGGTGTCGTTTCTACTGAAAATCCTTCTGCAATCAGTATTTATGCAGATGATTTTGCTGATAAAGAAGCTATTTCTGACGCAATTGAAGCTTATAATCAGACTGTTAGTGAAAAGGAAAAAATTACCTACTCCGACTTTGCCGGCTTAATCATGTCTTCTGTTTCGGAAATTGTGAATGTTATTACCTACGTTCTCATTGCTTTTGTCAGCGTATCATTACTCGTATCATCGATTATGATCGGGATCATCACTTATATCTCAGTATTAGAACGCACAAAAGAAATTGGTATTCTAAGAGCCATCGGCGCCTCAAAAAGAAATATTTCAACGGTTTTTAATGCTGAAACGATTATTATCGGCTTGTTTTCAGGATTATTAGGCATCGGGTTTACTTATTTATTACACACTCCTTTAAACAATTTATTGCTGCACTTATTAGAAGAGGTCACAGTCAGCTTATCTTTTAAAAATGCCCTTATCTTAATTGGCTTAAGCATTCTACTATCATTTATTGCTGGTTTAATTCCATCTAAACAAGCTTCACGCAAAAACCCGGTTGAAGCTCTTCGTAGTGAATAGATTTGACCTCCAACCTCCTATCCATTTTAACTTCGAACTTTAATACAAAATAACTTCCTAACAAACTGTCTCAAAACAGTTTGTTAGGAAGTTATTTTATTAGATGTTATTTCTTGCCCCATGGAAATAACATAGGGACTCTTTGAGTATATTCTTGCCAACCTTCATATTACTACATGTTTTTTCTAATAAAGGAATAGATATTTTTATCAATACTGTCGCCATTACTAGAGGAGAAATAACTAGAACGATATAATAAACAGGATGAACGGCTTGAATAAATAATAAGGTGAACCCACTAATATATAGGTCGACCTAAACTAAGATCTCTCTAAAATAATTAGGATGACGGGGCATTGACCATAAGTCTGTTCGGAGTCATTTGCCTGTGTTTTTATTTATGTGTTATCTAAGTTGTTCATCGCCAACCACTTCGAAAAACAGACCAATGTCAGCAATTAGCAAGCTAATTATTACAATGTAATTATGACTCATAGAAAAATCAAATTGATTGTATTTAATAATCGAATAGCTTACCGAGCCGACAATAAAATTAAAGATTCCTTGCAACACAAAGACTAAGCCCCACCCTATATCGACAATTGAGTTGCCCTTAATTTTAAAAAATAATAGTGAAATAAATAAAGGGGAAAAGAAGTGGCAACATCAAGCCACCTCCATCTTAGTCGTAAAGCCTTGAGTGGCGATCACCAAGGTGACTATAAATAACACACTATATATAATTACCCTTTTAAAATCCAGTTAACCCCCTTCTTATTCGATTCAGTAGTTAAGGCGATAGCGACCGAACCTATCCTCGCACTCATCGCTACAAATGCTAAAATTTCATCGTATAATCTAGCCCCCTACTAATTAATTAAGTTTAATATTCCTCAAATTCTTGCACGCATTGGCCTCCATAGGCATGAACACTAGCATAGTTAATAATTGTATGCTCTTGCATACAATTATTAACTCATTTTTAAATCTTTTTAATATTACCCTTTTAACTAATGGTCATACCTATTGCTACCCCGCCGCCAACCTCATCCATCGAGACTACTGGTTTTAAAATAACCTTATTGGCAACAAAAACCTGCGCCCTAGCTATGCATCCTGATTTAACATATATTTCAAGGTAGGAGCGTTGATAAAGAGATGCGTTTTCTTAATAGTTCCTTCTATTCTTTTAACCGTTTCTTAAAAGTCCTCTCTAGCGGCTAAAACTTCTGCAGCTTTTTTAACCACCAGTCACTGAGCGCCTGAATTAAATTTTGAATCAATGACTTTAATTGGGGTATTCGCTAATTCTTTCAAATTATAATAGGTGTTTTTGCTGATTCATTTATACACTTTCTTTCTATAAAGCGACTAACAAAAAAATAAAATCCCTCTTAACATAATTCATAGGCTTTGCTTTTTAAATTTTATATTTAAGCTTCAAGATAAGCCGGCTACATGATTCTCCTTAAGCAATCTATGCTAAGTAATTTTGAATAATTTGATAATTAAATTTAATAATAAATTTTCTAGCAAGTTTTCATTATCTATAATATATGTTGTTTATATCTAATTTAATATTGAATTGTTTGACTTGTTGCGTTTTCGTTCGTACAATAAAGCTGAATGAAATATGTTTGTCATAAAATAAGCATATTCATTTTATTGTTGCTGATTAATAAATTCTATTGATGAAAGGGAGAGTTGAATGAAAAAATCAATTTTAAATCAGATGAAAGTGGGAGTGCTATCTCTATCAGCCATTGCCCTATTAGTTGGTTGTACAAATGAGAACACTACCACGAATACTGACACATCCGTTGATGAAACAACAGCTACTGAAGTGATGAATGAAGAAACTGAAGAGGAAACAACTAAAGAAGAAAGTACCAAAGAAGAGAGCTCTAAAGAAGAGAGTACCAAAGAAATAAGCTCTAAAGAAGAAAGTACCAAAGAAATAAGCTCTAAAAAAGAGAGTTCTAAAGAAGAAAGCTCCAAAGAAAAAAGCTCTAAAAAAGAGAGCTCTAAAGAAGAGAGTACCAAAGAAATAAGCTCTAAAGAAGAAAGTAC